>NZ_JBIQES010000029.1:0-5205 GCF_045369825.1 Dietzia sp. 179-F 9C3 NHS | reverse complement strand
TAACAGCCAGTTTTTGGTTTGTTTGTTTGCTTGGATTGTGCTTTTCGTAGTGCTGAGAAGCTTTTATGGAGAGTTTGATCCTGGCTCAGGACGAACGCTGGCGGCGTGCTTAACACATGCAAGTCGAACGGTAAGGCCCTTTCGGGGGTACACGAGTGGCGAACGGGTGAGTAACACGTGGGTAATCTGCCCTGCACTCTGGGATAAGCCTGGGAAACTGGGTCTAATACCGGATAGGACTTCTGGCCGCATGGTCTGGGAGTGGAAAGTTTTTCGGTGCAGGATGTGCCCGCGGCCTATCAGCTTGTTGGTGGGGTAATGGCCTACCAAGGCGACGACGGGTAGCCGGCCTGAGAGGGTGATCGGCCACACTGGGACTGAGACACGGCCCAGACTCCTACGGGAGGCAGCAGTGGGGAATATTGCACAATGGGCGAAAGCCTGATGCAGCGACGCCGCGTGGGGGATGACGGTCTTCGGATTGTAAACCCCTTTCAGTAGGGACGAAGCGCAAGTGACGGTACCTGCAGAAGAAGCACCGGCCAACTACGTGCCAGCAGCCGCGGTAATACGTAGGGTGCGAGCGTTGTCCGGAATTACTGGGCGTAAAGAGCTCGTAGGCGGTTTGTCGCGTCGTCTGTGAAAACTCGGAGCTTAACTCCGGGCGTGCAGGCGATACGGGCAGACTTGAGTACTACAGGGGAGACTGGAATTCCTGGTGTAGCGGTGAAATGCGCAGATATCAGGAGGAACACCGGTGGCGAAGGCGGGTCTCTGGGTAGTAACTGACGCTGAGGAGCGAAAGCATGGGTAGCGAACAGGATTAGATACCCTGGTAGTCCATGCCGTAAACGGTGGGCGCTAGGTGTGGGGGTCTTCCACGATCTCCGTGCCGTAGCTAACGCATTAAGCGCCCCGCCTGGGGAGTACGGCCGCAAGGCTAAAACTCAAAGGAATTGACGGGGGCCCGCACAAGCGGCGGAGCATGTGGATTAATTCGATGCAACGCGAAGAACCTTACCTAGGCTTGACATATACAGGACGACGGCAGAGATGTCGTTTCCCTTGTGGCTTGTATACAGGTGGTGCATGGTTGTCGTCAGCTCGTGTCGTGAGATGTTGGGTTAAGTCCCGCAACGAGCGCAACCCCTGTCTCATGTTGCCAGCACGTTATGGTGGGGACTCGTGAGAGACTGCCGGGGTCAACTCGGAGGAAGGTGGGGATGACGTCAAATCATCATGCCCCTTATGTCTAGGGCTTCACACATGCTACAATGGCTAGTACAGAGGGCTGCGATACCGTGAGGTGGAGCGAATCCCTTAAAGCTGGTCTCAGTTCGGATTGGGGTCTGCAACTCGACCCCATGAAGTCGGAGTCGCTAGTAATCGCAGATCAGCATTGCTGCGGTGAATACGTTCCCGGGCCTTGTACACACCGCCCGTCACGTCATGAAAGTCGGCAACACCCGAAGCCGGTGGCCTAACCCTTGTGGAGGGAGCCGTCGAAGGTGGGATCGGCGATTGGGACGAAGTCGTAACAAGGTAGCCGTACCGGAAGGTGCGGCTGGATCACCTCCTTTCTAAGGAGCACTCACCATGCACTGTGTGTGTGGTCAGAGTTGATGGGCAGTTTCGGTCCCGAGTGTGGGCCGGCTGACCCGCTCATGGGGTGGAACACTATCGCGCAGGATCTCTGGTGATCTTCGGGGTGTCGGTTCAGGGCCGGCATTGTCCCGGGGGGAGGGGGTTCGGGACGAAGCACACTGTTGGGTGTCTGAAACAACACCGTTGTTTCTGACTGGCGCTGATTCCCGATGTGCTGCCTGTGTGGGTGGTGTGGGTGGGGTCGGTGTGTGTTGTTTGAGAACTGCACAGTGGACGCGAGCATCTTTAATTGTTTTGTGTTGTAAGTGTGTAAGAGCACACGGTGGATGCCTTGGCACCAAGAGCCGATGAAGGACGTAGGAGGCTGCGATAAGCCTCGGGGAGCTGCCAACCGAGCTGTGATCCGAGGGTGTCCGAATGGGGGAACCCAGCGCGCGTGATGGCGTGTTACCCGCATCTGAATTCATAGGGTGTGTGGAGGGAACGCGGGGAAGTGAAACATCTCAGTACCCGCAGGAAGAGAAAACAACAGTGATTCCGTGAGTAGTGGCGAGCGAAAGCGGAGGAGGCTAAACCGCATGCGTGTGATACCCGGCAGGGGTTGCGTGTGTGGTGTTGTGGGGCGACATGTCCCGGTTCTGCCGGACCGGGCGTCGATGTCCGCGGGTTAGGGGAACGACTTGGAAGGGTCGGCCGTAGAGGGTGAGAGTCCCGTACCTGAAAACCTTGTGGCGGGGCGATTGTTGTTCCCAAGTAGCAGCGGGCCCGTGAAATCTGCTGTGAATCTGCCGGGACCACCCGGTAAGCCTGAATACTCCTTGGTGACCGATAGCGGATTAGTACCGTGAGGGAATGGTGAAAAGTACCCCGGGAGGGGAGTGAAATAGTACCTGAAACCGTGTGCTTACAATCCGTCAGAGCCCTTTTGGGGTGATGGCGTGCCTTTTGAAGAATGAGCCTGCGAGTTAGTGGTATGTCGCGAGGTTAACCCGTGTGGGGAAGCCGTAGCGAAAGCGAGTCCGAACAGGGCGTTTGTAGTGGCATGCTCTAGACCCGAAGCGGAGTGATCTACCCATGGCCAGTGTGAAGCGACGGTAAGACGTCGTGGAGGCGCGAACCCACTTAGGTTGAAAACTGAGGGGATGAGTTGTGGGTAGGGGTGAAAGGCCAATCAAACTCCGTGATAGCTGGTTCTCCCCGAAATGCATTTAGGTGCAGCGTCGCATGTTTCACCTCGGAGGTAGAGCTACTGGATGGCCGATGGGCCCCACAAGGTTACTGACGTCAGCCAAACTCCGAATGCCGAGGTGTGAGAGTGCGGCAGTGAGACTGCGGGGGATAAGCTTCGTAGTCGAGAGGGAAACAGCCCAGATCGCCGGCTAAGGCCCCTAAGCGTGTACTAAGTGGAAAAGGATGTGGGATCGCTGAGACAGCCAGGAGGTTGGCTTAGAAGCAGCCACCCTTGAAAGAGTGCGTAATAGCTCACTGGTCAAGTGGTCCTGCGCCGACAATGTAGCGGGGCTCAAGTACACCGCCGAAGCCGCGGCACTCACACGTGTACCTCCTCCGGGCAGGTGTGTGGGTGGGTAGGGGAGCGTCGTGTGGCCCTAGAAGCGCCGGAGTGATCCAGGTGTGGAGGCCACACGAGTGAGAATGCAGGCATGAGTAGCGAATGACGAGTGAGAAACTCGTCCGCCGGATGACCAAGGGTTCCTGGGTCAAGCTAATCTGCCCAGGGTGAGTCGGGACCTAAGGCGAGGCCGACAGGCGTAGTCGATGGACAACGGGTTGATATTCCCGTACCCGTGTGTGCGCGCCCATGGTGAATCAGTGATACTAACCGCCCAGAACCACCTAGACGGTCTTCGGACCGCGTGGTGGGGATGCGCGGGACCTGATCTGGTAGTAGCCAAGCGATGGGGTGACGCAGGAAGGTAGCTGGGCCAGTCAGTGGTTGTACTGGTGTAAGAGTGTAGGCCGACGTGTAGGCAAATCCGCACGTCATCAAGGCTGAGACTTGATGCGTACCCGTTGTGGGGAATTCAGTGATCCTATGCTGCCGAGAAAAGCCTCTAGTGAGTTCATACACGGCCCGTACCCCAAACCAACACAGGTGGTCAGGTAGAGAATACCAAGGCGATCGAGAGAACTGTGGTTAAGGAACTCGGCAAAATGCCCCCGTAACTTAGGGAGAAGGGGGACCACGCCCGGTGACCCATGTACATGGTGAGCTGGGGGTGGTCGCAGAGACCAGAGAGAAGCGACTGTTTACTAAAAACACAGGTCCGTGCGAAGACGTAAGTCGATGTATACGGACTGACGCCTGCCCGGTGCTGGAAGGTTAAGAGGACCGGTTAGCCGCAAGGCGAAGCTGAGAATTTAAGCCCCAGTAAACGGCGGTGGTAACTATAACCATCCTAAGGTAGCGAAATTCCTTGTCGGGTAAGTTCCGACCTGCACGAATGGCGTAACGACTTCTCTGCTGTCTCGACCACAGACTCGGCGAAATTGCATTACGAGTAAAGATGCTCGTTACGCGCGGCAGGACGAAAAGACCCCGGGACCTTTACTATAGCTTGGTATTGGCGTTCGATTCGGTTTGTGTAGGATAGGTGGGAGACTGTGAAACATGCACGCCAGTGTGTGTGGAGTCGTTGTTGAAATACCACTCTGATCGCATTGGACGTCTAACCTCGGCCCATGATCTGGGTTAGGGACAGTGCCTGGTGGGTAGTTTAACTGGGGCGGTTGCCTCCCAAAGAGTAACGGAGGCGCCCAAAGGTTCCCTCAGCCTGGATGGCAATCAGGTGTTGAGTGCAAGTGCACAAGGGAGCTTGACTGTGAGACTGACACGTCGAACAGGGACGAAAGTCGGGACTAGTGATCCGGCACCGGCAAGTGGAAGCGGTGTCGCTCAACGGATAAAAGGTACCCCGGGGATAACAGGCTGATCTTCCCCAAGAGTCCATATCGACGGGATGGTTTGGCACCTCGATGTCGGCTCGTCGCATCCTGGGGCTGGAGTAGGTCCCAAGGGTTGGGCTGTTCGCCCATTAAAGCGGCACGCGAGCTGGGTTTAGAACGTCGTGAGACAGTTCGGTCTCTATCCGCCGCGCGCGTAAGAAACTTGCGGAAGGCTGTCCCTAGTACGAGAGGACCGGGACGGACGAACCTCTGGTGTGCCAGTTGTTCCACCAGGAGCATCGCTGGTTAGCTACGTTCGGAAGGGATAACCGCTGAAAGCATCTAAGCGGGAAGCCTGTTCCAAGATGAGGTTTCTCACCACCTAGCGTGGGTAAGGCCCCCCACAGACCATGGGGTTGATAGGCCGGAACTGGAAGCGCAGCAATGCGTGGAGGTGACCGGTACTAATCGGCCGAGGACTTACACACCAAACAATCACGCTCCGCGTCCACTGTGCAGTATCTGAAACAACACACCACACAACCACACCGTGTGGCCTTGTTTCACAGAGTTACGGCGGCCATAGCGGCAGGGAAACGCCCGGTCCCATTCCGAACCCGGAAGCTAAGCCTGCCAGCGCCGATGGTACTGCACTCGAGAGGGTGTGGGAGAGTAGGACACCGCCGAACACAACTT
>NZ_JBIQES010000028.1:0-5973 GCF_045369825.1 Dietzia sp. 179-F 9C3 NHS | reverse complement strand
ACAGGCCCCACACCGCGATCGGGAAGCTCCCACCCATCAGCCGGATCTCAAACAACCTGGCTGGGCAGTACAGCTAGCCCACGCCCCCTCACCGCGTGAGCTGCCCCGCCACCGTGTAGTCGCCGGCCGCGGGCCGGTACTCGGCGGTCACCGCGTCGGCGGAGTCGCGCGTCACGTGCCAGGTGCCGCCCTGGTCGCAGGTTCCCGAGGTGATGGTCTCCCGGTACACGCGGGCGCCGTTCTCGTCCCCGGTCGGGGCGAGTCTGCCGGCACATCCGAGGGTCGGGTAGGTGACGTACGAGCCGGTGTTGGCGAAGGTCAGGGTGACCTCGTACTGGGTGTCGGACCGCTGGGTTCCGCGCTGGACCACGGTGCCGGAGTAGGTGCCGCCGTCCGGGGCGGCCTCGGACACCGACCACGGGCGCGGTTCGGCCGGGCTCGACGGGGTGGCCGAGGTGGTCGGACTCGGACTCGCGGGGCTGGTCGGACTGGTCGGGCTCGTGGACTCCGCCGCGTCCGTCTTCTGAGCGTCGCCCTGGTCGTTGGCGTCCGCCGGGTCCGGCGTCGCCACGGATGTCTCGGCGGCGGTCTGTTCTGTGGCGGCCTGCGTCGTCTCGTCGTCACCCCCCGGTCCCGCGACCCCGCCGAGTGCGAGCAGCGCCACCACGACCACACCGATCAGCGCCCCCACCAGTGCGTAGAGGATCCCCCGGCGCGGCGTGGGGGGCTGTTGGTCGGCCTGCTGCGTCATGGCGCTCATCTCCGTCGATCACCCGGTCGCCCGGGTCTGGACGTCGTCCTACAGTCTGGCCGACCGGCCCGCCGGACGAGGCCACACACGCGGACGACGTGCAGAACCGTGGCACGGCCGCCCGCCCCGGCGTCGACCGACCGGACGAGGTCCGCTCATCGGGCCAGTGGCACCAGTGGCCCGTCGGCGCGGGCCGGGGAGAGGCAACTGTCGGGGATCGACGCGAGCGAGCACCACGCCGGCGGGAGCACCGGACGGTAGCCCGGCCCCACTCCCCCGGCCGCGATGATCTCGCGGTAGGCCTCGACCCCGGAGGTCGGCTGACGGGTCAACGCCGGGTCACCGAGCACGTCCACACGGTAGAGCCCGAAGCGGGCCGAATAGTCGCCCCACTCGTAGTTGTCGACGAGCGACCAGTGGTTGTACCCGATCACCGGATAGCCGTCGGCCACGGCGCGCTGCAGCCAGAAGACGGTGTCGCGCAGGAAGTCGCCCCGCTCGATCCCGTCGGCCCGGACGCCGTCGCGGGTCGGCATCCCGTTCTCCACGATGTAGATCGGCTTGCCCGGGTACGAGCGCGCGTAGTGCTTGACCGCCTCGTAGATCCCCTCAGGCTGGGGGCGCACCGCGGCGAAGTCGTCCACCGCCGCGTGGGCCGCGGTGAGGTTGTTCAGCGCGACGCCGTAGTAGTAGTCGATCCCCACGTAGTCCACCGCGTCGGCCACCCGGTCGGCCACGAGGGTGTCGGTGAACTCGGTGGCCATGGGCAGATAGGCCTCGTTCATCGTGACCATCGCGTGCGGATCGGCGCTGTGGGCGGCCGCGTAGCCGAGCCGGTGCGAGGCCACCACTGCGTCGAGGAAGCGGGAGAAGTCCGGCAGGCCCACCCGTCCGATGGTCATCTCGTGCTTGAAGAACACCAGGGGTTCGTTGAACGTCACCCAGAGCGTCCCGTCACCCGCCCATCGGTCGGTGACGAGCTCGGCGAACCGGCCGAACGATTCCACTGCTCCGGGCGCGAGCATGCCGCCCTCGTCGGCGAGCCAGCCCGGATAGACGTAGTGCACCATGGTGATCATGGGCTTCATGCCGTGGGCGCGGATGGTGTCGATGATCCGGTCGTAGTGCGCGAGCGCCGCCTCGTCGTACCGCCCACGCTCGGGCTCGATCCGCGCCCACTCCACCGACAGGCGGAAGGTGTTCACGCCCATCGCTGCGGCGTTCGCGATGTCCTCCGGATAGCGGTTCCAGAAGTCCACCGCGTCGCCGACGGGATCCGTCTGCCCGGACGGCGCGGCGGAGTCGGTGTACCGCTTCCAGTTGGAGTCCGGATTCGAGCCCTCCACCTGGAAGCCCGACGTGGCGACGCCCCAGTGGAAGCCGACACCCGGCGAGGTGTCCTGCGGCGTCGCCGCGGAGGCCTCACGCGGTGGCGACACCGCCACGGCGAGACCGATGGCGACGACGATCGCGGCGCCACCACGTACCGCCCTGGCCACCTGCTGGCGTCGGCTCATGGGATCACTGTAGGCAGTGGCGGACGTTCGCGGGTCGAGATAACGTTCGCGCGTGACCGCACCGGTGTCGAGCCCTCCCACAGCGCGGGCGGCGGGCGTGAAGGGAGTTCCCATGCGCTCGTACGCCGCCGCGGTATTCGCGGTCCTGCTCGTACCGCTGCTCGCCCTGGGCTCGTGTGGTTCCGAGGCCCCGGAGACCGTCGTGGAGACGGTCACCACGACGGTCCCGCCGTCGGGCTCGTCCACCGCCTCGAGCACCTCCCCCACGTCGTCGAGCGAGGCACCCGCCGCGGCGCCGGCCTCGGACGGGTGCGGCGCCGTCGGCTTCACCGACGCACCCGGGCAGCAGGCCCCCCACTGTCTGGGAAAGACGATCTCGCATTGCGGTGACTCCACCATGGAGTACGGCACGACCTTCTTCACCGACGGCACCTCGGGCTGGACGCAGTACTGCCAGAACCAGATGGCCGCGGCCTATCCGCCGGCTCCGGCCCCGACCTTCGACCAGGAGGCCCACAACGAGCAGTTCGCCGAAGAGTACTGGCGCACGCACCCGACCCCGACCTTCGATCCGGACTCGGCGGACGGCTACGGACCCGACCAGGAGATCCCGCCCGCGTGTCTGCGGTTCGAGAACGTGGACTGCTGAGGGACCCCCGGCGCCCCTGGCGCTTCGTACATGACGAACCCGAGTGAAGGGCTCGTCGATGGGCGAGACGATGAGGGCCGACGTGGTGCGCCGGTGGGACCTGGAGGCGGTGACGACGACGAGGGCCGCTGTCCGTGACCCGCGTGCCGTCGCCGAGGAGTGCCGCCGGATTCTCCGCGACGGATGGGAGGCCCTGGACGCCGGGTGGGACGGTGTCGCGGCGGGGGCGGTGCTCGACGCCGTCGACGCCGAGGGGCGCCACGCCGCCGCGCTCGCCGACGGGCTCGCGGAGCTCGAGAACGTGCTTCCTCCACCCGACTTGGCTCAATTTAGTGCGGAAGGTCGGGGGCGTTGAGTCGGTCGATCAGGTCGGCGATCTCGGTGGGTACCGGGGAGGCGGCGTGGACGGTTTGCCCGGCGATGGTCAGCTCGAAGGTGCGGTAGCGTTTTAGCGTCCTGACCAGGCGCTTGATGGATAAACCGGAGCGTTGCTCCAGCAGGTGACCGACGGCCATCGCGGCCATGACCACGGTCAGGTGGGCCTCGATGGACTGGCGGGTGTGGTGGTAGATCGGCCTGGCTTTCAGGTCTGATTTGGACATCCGGAACGTCTTCTCGATCTTCAGCAGCTGCCGGTACGCCGAGATCACCTGCTCGGCCGTCAGGTCCACGCGTGAGGTCTGGTAGCCCTTGACCCCCGCCAGGGCCCGATTCTTCTCGACCAGGGCCCAGTTGACCTGCTTCTTCGGTGCCTTCAGGTCCACGAACCGGTTGCGCTTGATCGCGATCTTCCCGGCGACGGCTTTCTCGGCTTTGTCGACCTGCTCGGAGATGCCCTTGAGAGTGCGGCGAGCCCGATCCCACGAGTACTGGTAGTAGGTGATCGAGTGCGGTACCCCGTCGGGGCCGCGCCCGGAGCGGTCCGCAGTACTCCAGATCTGCCCATCGGTGTACTCCGCCTCCGGATTGGCTTTCCTCCACGCCTGTAGCGGGTACGGCACATCCGGGGTTCGTACGCCGAGGATGTAGTGCAGGCCAGCATCCACGATGGCCTTCTTGTTGCCGTCGGAGAACATGCCGGCGTCGGCGACGACGGTGATGTCGTCCACGTTGTAGGTGCCAGCGAACCGTTCGAGCATCGGCAACATCGTGCGAGTCTCCGCCAAGTTCCCCTCGAAGGCCCCCACGGCCAGTGGGAACCCGGAGGCATCGGCGAGCAATCCGACGGTGATCTGCGGTTCCAGCCGTCGCTCTTTGGAGAATCCTGGCTTGCGAAAATCGTCCGCCTCGTCGGTCTCGAAGTACAAAGTCGTGACATCGAAAAGCACCATCACCCCAGGTCCGATGCCTGCATGGGCCGCACTGGCGGCGGTCAGCCGGTCCCGGAAACCGGGCTCGGCATACGACAGGAGACGCCGCTTGATGGTGGCGTAGCTGGCCGATGCCACCCCGATCTCCGCCAGGGTTTCCACCGAGTCCAGCTTCGATCCCGGCTGCACGAGCCGGGCCATCACCAGATCGGCGAACACCGAGTCGTGATCGGTGGCGGCATCGAAGCCGAGGGCCCGGTAGGCGCCGGTGATGGCATCGATGAGGTAGCCGGCCCGCTCCCCGGTGACCGCCAACGGGGACTGCTTCGACCCGGCCCCCGCCGGGGTCACATCGATGCCCAGGTCAAGGGACTGTTGCTCGCCCTCGATAATCTCCTGCGCCTTCGCCCGAAGCAGCGCCAGGTCCTCATCAGTGTGGGCCGAACCGACGTGTTTGAGTTTCTTGGAGCCGCGGTACTCGGAGTACACGACCTGCACGGCCCGCGCTCCAGAGGCGGTCTTGACCGTGCGGACATACGGGCTCACACCAGGAGAATCTACCGGCCACCCCCACACCACCCTCTTAGTGCGGAAAAACCCGAATCTGAACACCCATACCCGCAGGCCAACGCGTCAATATGGTCTACGTCACTTCAATTTGAGCCAAGTCGGGGCGGCGGGGGCGGTGCTCGACGCCGTCGACGCCGAGGGGCGCCACGCCGCCGCGCTCGCCGACGGGCTCGCGGAGCTCGAGAACGTGCTTCCTCCACGCATGGCTCACCCGCCCGGGCGCCGCTGGGCAAGGCCCTCGGCGATGCCGCCCATACATCGTGGACCGAACACCACGAGCTGCTCCTCGAGCAGTACATGTACGCGATCTAGAGGGGGACCATGTCCGACAAGTACAGGATCAAGCGCGGGGTCTCGCCAGAGAACTTCGTCCACAACCTCAAGGCGATCTGGCACACCAGCCCCGGCATGCGAATCCGGTTCTACCTCGCGATCGCCCTCGGCGTGCTCAGCATCCTCTGGTTCAGTGGCACGGCGCTGCTGGAGGCGCTGGGCGTCATCTAACGGGGATCGGCCCGTGCCCTGGGAGCCTCCCCTGACCGACCCACGAACGTCAGGGCGAGGTCCCAGGGCTCGAGTCCCCATCGCGAGGCTGCGTCGAGCATGAGGATCGGCGCCACGTCGATCGTCCCCTCGTCCGCCGGCGCCGAGAGGCTCTGGCTGGGGCGGCCGGGGACGACGTGCGCGTCCCAGAACTCCGTGCCCTCAGGGTCGGGGGCCGTCTCGACGACGCTCATCCGCCCCTCCGGTGTGTCGATGACGCCGAACATGCAGAACGGCACCGGCTCGGTGTCCCAGCCGCCGACCTCGAGGCACACGAACTCCCCGGCGTCGAGCCCGTGCCGCACCGCCTGCCGCAGCAGCGCCGTGAGGTCGTCCTGCACGGTGGCGGCCGGCTGCGCGGCCGGCTCCAGACGCAGGACGGTGCCCTCGACCACGTAGCCGTCGTCGCTCCGCTCGTCCGGGTGACGCCCCTGCACCATCAGGGCCCCGGCGCTCGCCGAGAGGAACGCCGCCTCGCGGAACCTGCCCTCGCCCTGAGCGGTCCGGGCCAGTCGCCCCACCGCCTGGTTGGCGAGCAGCCAGCCGGGGTCGTCGACCTGAGTTTCACAAGTTGACGGCGGTTTCGGGTTTCGGGCGGTGATCGCTGCTGTTCAGGGCGCTGGGACGGGGGCG
>NZ_JBIQES010000027.1:0-6892 GCF_045369825.1 Dietzia sp. 179-F 9C3 NHS | reverse complement strand
ATCTCCGGGCAGATCTGGTGACCGTCACCGGGCAGGTCTCAAGACCGCCCCTGGGCAGAACTCACTGGCCCTTGACACTTCCTGAGGTCGTCGCCGTGGTCTGTGACCTGAAGGGGTCCACCCACCTCGGGACCAACAAGCACGACAAGTCGACCGCCCGCATCTACAAGAGCAGCGTCGAGGGTGCGGTGCGCATCTTCCACGATTTCGAGGCGAACTTCATCGACATCCAAGGCGACGGCGGATTCGGCCTCTTCTGGGGCGACCGGGCCTACGAACGTGCCCTGTGCGCAGCCGTCACGATCCGCACCTTTAGTGACGATCTCGTGCAGCAACTGGAAAAACGTTGGCCGAAAGCGCCGGAGACGGGCTACAAGGTAGGCATCCACGCCGCTCGCACGCTGGTTAAGCGCATCGGCACACGCAAGGTCGTGAGCGAGCAGGAGGCAGTCTGGGCCGGGAAGCCGGTCAATTACGCCGCCAAGTGCGCGCAGGCGGCAGAGCGCCACCAGGTCATCGTCACGCAGGCAGTGTGGGAGAGGTTCAAGGCGAACGACTACATCGCCTTCAGTTGTGACTGCAACGACGGTCCGTCCGCTAACCTTTGGACGGATACGACCGTTGACCGTCTCCCGCAGGACGACCAGGCCGCCGTTGTCCTCAAATCAGGTTGGTGTGAGAAGTGCGGGCCGGAGTTCTGTGACGCCATACGAGCGGGGGAAACCCAGCGCGAGATCCCCGCCCACGTTCGGGGCGCGATCCAGAAAATGCGCATGCAAGAAGCCCTCGCTGCCAAGCGTGAGCGCGACGCACAGCAACGCAGCGCGTTGCGCGGCCTGCGCTGAGTCTCTGCCACTCAGCGCCTTACCCGAAGGAGAATCATGGCTGCCCCTCAGGCCGCGTGACTAACCGTGTCACCTAACCGTGCATCAGTCCCGCACAAACCCATTCACCGAGCAAGCGCCATCGTGCCCCCAGTCGGACTCGAACCGACACTGAAACGGTTTTAAGCCGTCTGCCTCTGCCAATTGGGCTATGGGGGCTTGCCGACCCCGCCAGAGCGGGACCGGGAGGCGCGCAGGGCGCCGGGTCGGGCTAGCCGGCCAGGCGGGTTAGCACCGACATCGCGATCCCGTCCAGGATGTCCTTCTCACTCACTGAGAGCTCGGACAACCCCGCGCGCTCTGCCATCACATCACACAGCGCCTGCACCACGATCGCGCCACCGCCGATCACGTCCGCCCGACCGGGGTGCATCGGCCCCAGGGCGCGACGCTCGGCGACCGGAGCGGCCACGAGCCGGGCGCACACCTCGCGCATCCGCTCCAGCGGGATCACGCTGCCGTGGATCCGCTCGGGATCGTACTCCCCCAACCCCTGTGCCAACGCGGAGAGCGTGGTGAACGTCCCCGCGACGCCCACCCAGCGGGCGGCCCGCCCCACGGGGACGTCACCGGCCTCGGCCAGGGCCTGCTCGATCACCGCCCGGGCCCGCGTCACCTCGGCGTCGGACGGCGGGTCCGAGTGCAGCACCCGCTCGGTGATCCGGACGCACCCCACGTCCAGGCTCCGGGCCCCCAACAGCCGCGCCTCGCCGTCGACCAGCTCCCCCACCACGATCTCCGTGGACCCGCCGCCGAGGTCGGTCACGACGAACGGGCCGTCGGCGGCGTCCAGGTCGGCCACGCCGCCGGCGAAGGTCAGCTCGGCCTCGGTCTGGCCGGTGATCACCTCGGCCGCGCCGCCCGGGAAGTGCTCCCCCAGGACGTCGGCGGTCATGTCAAAGAAGTCCACCTTGTTGGCTGCATCCCGCGTCGCCGAGGTGGCCACCATCCGCACGGCCCGGACGTCGTGCGAGGCCATGGTCGCCACGTAGTCGCGCAGCGCCGTGCGGGCCCGCGAGATCGCACCGTCCGAGATCCGCCCGGTGGCATCGACGCCCTCGCCCAGGCGGATGATCCGCATCTCGCGCACCACGTCGGTGAGCCCGGCCCGGCCGGGCACGCCCTCGGCCACGAGCAGCCGGATGGAGTTGGTGCCGCAGTCCACTGCACCGACGCGCACGGGCCCGCTCACGACTCAGAGGCCAGCGCGTAGTAATCCGGCATCCCCAGCTCCTCCGTCGTGGGCCAATCGGACGGCAACGCGGTCCCGCGCAGCCCGGCCTCGCAGGCAAGTGCCACGGACTCGTCGCCGAGCCGCACCACGCCCGGCCCCTCGGCCAGCGCGTAGGCCATCAGCACGTGCAGGCACTTGACCCGCTCGGGCATCCCGCCGCCGGAGAAGTCGGTGCCCAGGTCCTCGATCGCGTTGCGGTCGCGCAGGTACTTCTCGTGGGCCGCCTGATAGTTGGCGGCCAGCTCGGCGTCGGTGGCCAGCCGCGCCTGCATCGGGCGCATCACGCCGGCAGACTCCTGCCGGCTCGCCTCCGCGGTCAGCCTGGGATCGGTGAGGTAGTAGAGCGTGGGAAACGGGGTGCCGTCCTCGAGCCGCGGGGCGGTCTTCACCACCCCGGGGGTGCCGTCGGGGCTGCGGTACGCCACCGCCAGCACGCCGCGCGGCGGCCGGCCGAGCTGCGCCTCGACGGCGTCGAGGTCGGCCTGGGACACCTCGGTCTGCGGGGTGGCGGGCTGGTCGGTCACGGCGGGTGGATCCTCCTGGAAATGTCGGTACGGAAAAGCGGGGCGGGGCCGGCTCAGCCGCCCGGCTGCGAGGCGCCGACGCCGGGCACGTCCACCTCGGAGTCGGCACCCGGGACCTCGGGGCCGCCGGGAGCGGGACCCTCCGCCGGGGGCGGCAGCTCGGCGCCCAGGTCGTCCGGCAGGCTCGAGCCCTCCGGCATCACCGGATCCCGCGGCTCGGCGATCGAGTTCCACACCCGCGTCTGCCACGACTGCGCGGCCAGCTCGGCGGCCGCCTGCTCGGCCGCGGCTTTTTCCACCGGATCGACCTGCGACACGCGGTACGGGGTCTCCCCCGGCTTCACGGCGCCAAACCGGATGCGGGCCTGCTGCTCGATGTACGCCGGGTCGGCCAGTTGCCGCTCCTGCGCCTCCAGCTCCGCGATGGTCTTCTCCAGCGCCGCCCGCTCCTGCGCCACGGCCTTCTGGTCCGACAGGAACTGGTAGTGGTTGCGCAGCGGGAACGAGACGGTCACCAGCAGCACGATCGCGATCGCCGCCAGCAGCCCGATCCGCCGCGGCGTGTAGTTCCGCGGCCCCAGCACCGTCTCCGACAGGTCCGTGCGCGTGGTGAGCCGGTGCGCCTCCGGGTGTGCGGTGGTGCCCACCCGCCCGGAGGATGACGGCCGCGCCGCGGGGGCGGGCCGGTCCCGGTCACGGGCGGGCGTGCGGCGCTGAGGAGGTTGACGACGACCCGGATCGATCGCCTGACCGCCGGCCCGCTGCGGGGCGCGCCGGATCGGACCCGACGCCTCCCCCGGCCGACGAGGGGCCGAGCGGTCGCGACCGTCGTGGCGCCGCGAATCGCCGCCCCGACCCGACCCGCGTCGCGGATCGGAGGAGCGCGGTGGGCGTGCCATGCACCTGCTCCTTTCTCGCGAGGACGGGCCTCGTCGTCGTCACATCATTGCCTCCGGGGCCGAACGACGCCGACCCCCGGGGAACACGGGGCTCCCGGGGGTCGGCGCCGGCCCGGGCTGCTACGCGCCCAGACTACGTGCGGCGGTGGCGGATCAGGCGGAGAAGCGCGGGAAGGCCGACGCACCCGCGTACCGGGCGGCGTCGCCGAGCATCTCCTCGATGCGCAGCAGCTGGTTGTACTTGGCCACGCGCTCCGACCGGGCCGGGGCGCCGGTCTTGATCTGGCCACAGTTGCAGGCCACCGCGAGGTCGGCGATGGTCGTGTCCTCGGTCTCGCCCGAGCGGTGGCTCATCATGGTGGTGTACGTGTTGCGGTGGGCCAGGTCCACGGCGTCCAGCGTCTCGGTGAGCGTGCCGATCTGGTTGACCTTGACCAGCAGGGCGTTGGCCAGGCCCTTCTCGATGCCGTCGGCCAGACGCTGGGGGTTGGTCACAAAGAGGTCGTCGCCGACCAGCTGGACCTTGTCGCCGATCATGTCGGTGAGGGTCTTCCAGCCGTCCCAGTCGTCCTCGTCGAGCGGGTCCTCGATCGAGACCAGGGCGTACTTCTCCACGAGCTCGGCGTAGACGTCGGCCATCTCGGCGGCGGAGAGCTGGCCGCCCTCGAAGTGGTACTTGCCGTCGGAGTAGAACTCGGTCGCGGCCACGTCGAGCGCCAGCGCCACGTCCTTACCCAGCGTGTAGCCGGCCTTCTCGATGGCCTCCACGATGAGGTCGAGCGCCGCCGTGGTGGAGTCCACGGACGGGGCGAAGCCGCCCTCGTCGCCCAGGCCGGTCGACAGGCCCTTGTCCTTGATGACGGTCTTGAGCGCGTGGTAGACCTCCGTGCCCATGCGCAGCGCCTCGCGGAAGGTGGGCGCGCCGATGGGGGCGATCATGAACTCCTGGACGTCCACGCCCGAGTCGGCATGGGCACCGCCGTTGAGGATGTTCATCATCGGCACCGGCAGGACGTGGGCGTTGGCGCCACCCACGAAGCGGTACAGCTCGAGGCGGGCCGAGTCGGCGGCCGCGCGGGCCACGGCCAGGGAGACGCCGAGGATCGCGTTGGCGCCGGCGCTGGCCTTGTTGGGGGTGCCGTCGGCGTCGAGCAGGGCCTCGTCCACCACGCGCTGCTCGTCGGCCTCGAGGCCCATCACGGCGGGCGCGAGCACGTCCAACACGGCCTCCACGGCCTTGGTCACGCCCTTGCCGAGGTAGCGGTCGTCGCCGTCGCGCAACTCTACGGCCTCGTGGGCGCCGGTCGAGGCGCCCGACGGCACCGCGGCGCGACCGAACGAGCCGTCGTCCAGCAGCACCTCCACCTCGACGGTGGGGTTGCCTCGCGAATCGAGGATCTCCCGGGCTCCGACCTGCTCGATGATCGCCATCTGTGCTCCTTCGCCGAACGTCTGTGGGGTGTGGCTGGCTAGAGGCACGGCCGACCGGTGGCAGTGCCGGGAGCCATTGTTCCACGCCGCCGGACGCGGCGGAGCCGGGCGTGCGAGGGTCCACCCCGGGCGCGGGCCGCTCGGCGCTTGACCTTGTCACAGTGTCAGGGTTGAGGATGGAGCCATGAGAATCGGAGAGGTCGCCCGCCTGGCCCGGGTGAGCGCAAGGACGATCCGGCACTACCACCGCATCGGCGCCCTGCCCGAGCCCCCGCGCACGCCCGGCGGGTACCGGGAGTACGACGTCGCCGACCTGGTGCGCATCGTCCGGATCGCGTTCCTTTCCGACTCCGGCGTGCCCCTGCGGGACGTGCGCGCGCACCTCGACAGCTCGGCGTCCACCGACCTCGACGCCCTACGGGCCCACATCGACGCCCGCATCCAGCGGCTCACCTTGCAGCGGGCACGCCTGGACGCGATCGCCGAGCGCGCTGCCGCCGGCCTGCCGCCCGGACTGCTCCCCGCCGAGGTCGCACGCGCCCTCGACGCTTGTAGGGCCGACGCTGCGCGCCGCCCCGACCCCGCCGAGCTGCTCGCGCTGATCGACCGCGAGCGCGACCTGCTGGACCTGCTCGCTCTCTCCACCGACTTTCCCGAGGTCCTTGCCGAGTCCTACGCCCGGATCGGCAGCGAAACCGCTCGCCGCGCCGCCTACCTGGATCTACTCGCCGGCTTCCACGCCCTCGAGGGCCGGCCGGTCGCCGACGCGGAGGACGAGATCACCCGGCTCGCCGACACCCTCGCCGCCGACCCGGCGCTGCGCGTGTTGCTCGCCTCGCCGCCGCCCGGGCCCGACCACGACGCGGACGACGACTCCGCCGGGCCCACGCCCGAGCAGCTGCTCCCCGACCCGGCCCAGCGGGAGGTCGTCCGCCGGGTGCTCGCGGCCGCCGCCGCGGACGAGGGTGGGCGGGACCGATGAGGCGCTGGGTCCCGGCGATCGCGGCCCTCGTCGTCGTCGCCGACGCCGTCCTGCTGGCCACCGGGGTGATCGGCCGTGCGGCGGCCCTCGCCCTGTTCCTCGCGGTGGAGGTGCCGCTCGCAGCGGTGGTCGTCGCGGAGTACGTGCGGCGCTACCGCCACGCGCGCCGGGCCGCGCCCACGCGGCGGGCGGCGCTGTCCGCGCTCGCCGCCGACGACCCCTACCTGCGCCTCGCCTCCACCGAGGCCCGCACCCTCGCCTCGCTCGCGCGGTGGGTGGCGCGGCGGCCGGACGTCCCCGCCGGCGCCACCGCGATCGGGTACGCGCGCGGCACGCTCGGCGTCCCAGCGGCGCTCTCAGTCGCGGCGGCCATCGAGGTCGTGGCCGTGCACCTGCTCGTGCCGTGGCCGGTGACGCGGATCGTGCTCGACGTGCTCGGGCTGTACGGGCTCGTGGTGATCCTAGGCATGCTCGCCGGGCGCGTCGTGCGACCGCACCTGCTCACCGGCGACACGCTGGTGCTGCGCAACGGGCCGCACGTCTGCGCCCGCGTGCCGCTCGACGCGGTGGCCGCGGTGCGGCGCGACCGGCGGCTCTCGCCCACGGCCGCGGAGTTCGTCGAGGACCCCGGCCCGGGTGGCGCCGGCGCCGCGCCCGTGCTCGCCCTCGCCGGGCCCGACGGGACGGGCCTCACGCTGGACCTCGACCGCCCGGTGCCCGCGACGGCGCCCACGTTCCCGTGGCGCCGGCCGAACCCGCGAGACGTGCGGGAGGTCCGGCTGCACGTGGATGACCCCGGGACCGCCGCTCGCGCGCTGACGCAGGCCCCTGACCTGGGGCGCCCTACCCGGCCCGTCTAGGTGTACTGCCCAGGGAGGTTGTTTGATCTGGCTTCCCTGATGTGACGAGAACCTCCCGGCAGAGTGGAGCTGCTACCA
>NZ_JBIQES010000026.1:0-10478 GCF_045369825.1 Dietzia sp. 179-F 9C3 NHS | reverse complement strand
ACCCACGATTCCCGACGAGGCCCGCGAACTCATCAACGCCATCAACGCGGGGCACTAAAAGTTGTGGAACTCAGGTCGACCTCCCACAGCGCCGAATCGCCGGCGGAGTCCCACGTCCGCACGAGCCCACCGGCACACAAGCCCAGCTGCACCACCTCGAAGGTATCGCCGACGTTCACGGGATCGGATTCGCTCATCATGGCCCTCTCTCTGGTCGGCTGGAGCCTGCCACTCGCCTCCGACATCCAGCGCCGCCCAAGACGAGGCGTCCAGGGCACAGCAGGTGAGTGGGGATGAGGCGGGGAGGGCGGTATGACGACGTCAAGGGCCGCGAGCACGGGTGTTCGCTGCAGCTTGTGCCAGCAGACCGCTCCCTGGAAACGGCAAAATCAGACTCGGTCAAGAAGGCGCGTCGCCCTGCGAAGTCGCCATATCAGCGCCGAGGAACGGCGAACGACTCCTCTCATGCTGTAGTGCAGGCGGGCAACGCGGACATGAGCGCTTCCCGAATGGCGCTGGGCGACAGCGAGAGGTCCACTTCGCGGATCGTGAACGGGATTCCGGCAATCTCCAGTTCGAGATCCCGGCCGAGCGACCTCTGAACGAGCGCGCCCAAGAGGACCGCGCTGGTTTCTCCGTTGAACCCTTGGCCGTACACGTTGGCGTACGTGTACAGCTGACGAAGGTAACCAGGCTCGAGCATCACCTTCCGGCGCTGCTCATGCGTACTGAAAATTGGGCCGAACTTGCACTCAACGATCACCTGTCGCCCAGGGCCGCTTATCACGACATCGGCATTCAGCCGCGGCAGGAATGTCAGTGCTTCCGGCTCGCCGACGGCCGGCCACCCCCTGGATGCGGCCTTCACGCTGAACCCAGAAGGACCCAAGTGGTGCCGATAGAAACCACGCACGGCTTTTTCGAACAGCGTACGGAGAGCGCGTTCATCTCGTGCGATCGCCGGAAGCTCCTGGTGACCGGCCACATGCTCAGGCGCACACATGTCGCGTACCAGGGCGCTCAGGGCCACGAGCTTCTGGTCCTGCGCGTCGAAATGACCGTATTGCTCCGTCGAAATTTCTGCCGACGTCGCATCTGTGGACGACACGCCGTTTCGCTCCAACAATTGCGCGGTGGAGATGCACCGAAGACCCACCCCTTCGGACTCTGCCGTATGCGCAGCGATTCGCAGGGTGGCCAGCATGTATCGGTATCGGGGCCGGTCGACGGTTTGCTCGTCGTAATGGCAGAGGATCCTCCCGGATTCCATGAGCCTGCGGCGCGCCGTTCCCAGGTGGTCTATTCGGCCTCGGACACGGCTGAGCGATTCATGCCTCTTCCGGAATCCACGAGCAAGCATCGATCGCATTCGCGCCTCCACCTGGCTCGCCAGAATGGCAGCGAGCGCGTCAAGGAGATCATTGTCGCGCTCACCTCCGATAAGTCTCTCCCTCTCGGCCGATGTGAGCTTATCCAGGAGTTCGGACGCGTAGAGCATCAAGAACCATACACTGCGAATGTTGATTCGTGTGGATCCGGCTCCTGCTGCGAACACCTCAGAACCTCGCCAACAGCCGGTCGGTTTCCCTGGCCACCGACTCCTGGTCGTCGTGCCAATACTCTGCGAGCTGAGGTGCAACGGCGGTATGCACGACCGACCGGAACCATGGTTCGAACTCGCTCTCCTTGGTTTCTGGAGTGAAGTACGAATGCCCGATCCGGAACGCGCGTCCGAGCCCAACGTCCTCGGCAATGACGTCATTCAACGCGTTAACGCGTCGGGCCGCCTCGTCGATATGCGCACTCGGCTCAGCGCGGAAGCGCGACTTCAGGTGCGCCCTCCACTTATCATTGAGTTGAGGCTCGAGGTCGAAGAAGGCGAACCTCCGGCGTAGGGCGAAGTCCACGAGCGCTAACGACCTGTCCGCTGTATTCATGGTCCCTATTACGTGAAGGTTCTCCGGTAGCCAGAATTCCTCCTCGTCATCACGCATGTAGGTCAGTTCGAGTGCTTCCGCCTCGCTGCGCTTCGTGCGTTCGAGCAAGGTGAGCATTTCGCCGAGCGCCTGGGCAGGATTGCCACGATTGAACTCCTCGATAATGATGACGTGCGGGATATCCGGATACCTGCGCGCCCGCTCCGCGTGCTGGAGTAGCGGCCCATCCACTAACGTGAGGGAACCGTCTCCACCCGGCCGCCATCCGCGCACAAAGTCCTCGTACGATGTTCCCGGGTGAAACTGGACCGTACGGACGGCGGCATTAAGTTTCTGGCCAATCAGCGCAAAGGCGAGTCGTTTAGCAAGCCACGATTTTCCTGTACCCGGGGCACCCTGGAGGATGACGTTTCGGGTCGCGGCCCACCTCTCAACGATCGAACGCAGTTCGTCGATGGGATGGAAAGCACCGTCGTCGACGATCGACTGGATCGTGTATTCTTTGACATCGACGGTACCGTCTCCGTCGTCGTCTCCCTCGTTCTCTCCCTCATCATCATCGTCCTCCTCGAGCCAATAGGAGGCGAGGGGTTCGCTGTAGAAGTCCGGGGTGACGATTGGATCGGGCGTCATCCATTTCCTGAGTGCCGCGAGATCGACGTCAGAGTCGCCGGAGGGCTGCTGATGCGTGACTTCCGGGTAAAATGCATCGACGATTGACTCCTTGTGCCACTCCGCGACGATCGGGAGGTAGTACCCAGGGTGCCCCATATACACAAGCGCCCCTCGCAGCGATGGCTCTGGAGTCCCCGGTGCATTGTTGACGAGCTCGCGCCACGCTAGCGGTTCAGCATACGCAGTAGCGAGCTCTGATTCGGTGAGTGTGCGCACGTACCGAGCGAATTCAATCAACATCGCCAGCTGAAAGTACCGACGTACTCCATAGGCCGTCCCGCCGCTGAAAAGCGGCGAATCAAAGGCGTCCAAAATCTCCTGAGGAAGCTCGTAGTTGCCCTCAGCATCGCGCAGCACTCGCATGATGTTGCGAACCTTTGTCTCCTTTCGGAACTGCGTGATCGGCAGCATCTGCAGCAGGAATATCTCAGCAAATAGCACACGGACGTCATCGTGAACGCCTTCAAGCTGCCCGTCGAGTTTGGTGAAGAACGAATTCCCCGAAACATCCGGCTGCTTGACGAATCGCTCGATGAGGATTTCGATATTCTCCTTGGTCCAGACGTCCCGGTCGGTGAGCACCGAGCCTCCGTTCCGAACTATTTCCAGGAGTCGCGCCGCTTCCCGTCGCACCGGTGCGTCGTTCTCGAGCGCCGAGAACTCAGGGGGCCGCCCTTCAATCGGAACCGGTCCAACAGGACTGTCGAGATCCAAGTTGTCGTCGTGGTGCTCCATCGCGCCCTCCCTGTTATCGACGATTTTCTGCTTCCGTGACCACTGCGACTCCGTGCAGAATGGGTGCCTCACCGCATGCTGACATTTCTCTGCGCATCATAGTCTTGTTTACCGAGATTGTGAGTCCCCGTCGTCCTGGGTGGTCCGAGCCAGTCGCCCCACCGCCTGGTTGGCGAGCAGCCAGCCGGGGTCGTCGACCGCCCACAGCGCCGAATCGCCGGCGGAGTTCCACGTCCGCACGAGCCCACCGGCACACAGGCCCAGCTGAACCACCTCGAAGGTGTCGCCGACGTCCACGGGTTCGGATTCGCTCATCATGGCCGCCTCTCTGGTCGGCTGCAGCCTGCCACACGCCTTCGACACCAGCGCCGCCCAAGACGGGGCGTCTAGGGTGTGTCTCCCATAGCTGAGCGGTGACCTGCGAGACCGTGGCCGTATGGAGCAGACAAAGTCACGGTTTCGCCAGTTCACCGACGAGCAATGGGAACGGATCGAGCCCCTGTTGCCCTCGAATGAAGGGCGGCAGGGGCATCCGTTTCGGGACAATCGCAAGGTAGTCGAGGGTATTGCCTACCGATATCGAGCAGGGATTCCGTGGCGGGATCTGCCCCGCGAGGAGTTCGGTCCGTGGCAGACGGTGTGGAAGCGTCACGCCCGCTACGCCCGTGATGGGACCTGGGACCGGATCGTGCAGACCATCCTTGCTGAGGCAGATGCGGCTGGAGATGTCGATTGGAACGTCTCGGTCGACGCCACCATCTGCCGGGCTCATCAGCACGGCACAAATGCAACTCGTCCCGAGCAGGACACAGGGGGCACGGTCGAATCACAAGAATCGACCACCCCAGGACTGTGAACCCGCAGGTCACGGCATTGGCCGCTAACGCGGTGGGCTGACGACCAAGATTCACAGTGCCGTCGACGGTCGTGGTCGGCCGCGGGCGAATGTGGTCACCGGCGGCCAGCGCAACGACGGCGCGATGCTGGCCGAAGTACTGGCCGACATCCACATTCCGCGTCTTGGCCAGGGCAGGCCTCGCACCCGCCCCGACGCGGTGATCGCTGACAAGGCGTACTCGTCCGGCACGATCCGACGCCAGCTCCGCGGTCGCGGAGTCACCGCGGTCATCCCGGAGAAAAGCGACACTATCGCCGCCCGCCAGCGCCGAGGCAGCCGCGGCGGCCGGTCACCAAAACTCGACGCTGACCTCCACAAAGGGCGCAACGTCGTCGAGCGATCCTTCGCACTGGCCAAGCAACGGCGAGCCCTGGTCACCCGCTACGACAAACTCGCAATCACCTACCGCGCGGCCGTCACCCTCTGTGCAATCCTGACCTGGCTGCGCGCATTAGGAGACACACCCTAACGGGTCTCGGCGTCGAATTTTCGCGGTGCTGCCATAGGTTCCAGTCTGCCTTGCTAGATCGGAACCCTCCGACGAAACCAGGGAGGTTCACTGCGTACCTCACCGTCCATAGGACCAGCCTAGCGGCTTCTGTCGGTGCCGCTGCCTACGATGAGCAGAGCGGGTCTGGAGCACTCGCAGACCTTTAAGGAGAGCGTGCGAGTGTCGCGACTGACTGAACTACTGAGGCAGGCCCGGAAGGCCGACAAGCAACTCGGTGACGATCTTGAGAAGGAGTTCGCCGCGCTGATGAAGCGGCGGACGTTCGGCCTGGTCTTCGAGCAGCACCAGCCAGAGGCTGTGGAGTTGCCGGGTCGGGCCGTCCGACGCGGGGACAAGGTGCGTGTCCTTCCGCCTCGGGGTGAGGTCAAGCCGGGCGACCAGCGGCTGTGGCGTGTGGAGCAGATCGAGCGGGTCGACGGGGGCCGAGTCGCGCATCTGCTCGAACTGGATGCCGAGGACCCGGAGACCCGGGTGGTCATCACCGGCGACCTGGTGGTGGTTGCAGAGTTCAACGACCGCATCTACCCGGGCCTCGTGGAGACGGGCCGGGTCGAGCGCGGCGGGGACAAGCCGTTCCACACCGTCATCAACGCGGAGAACTTCCACGCCCTGGAGATGCTGACGTACACCCATCGGGGCAAGGTCGATGCCATCTACATCGACCCGCCGTACAACACGGGCGCGAAAGATTGGAAGTACAATAACAACTACGTCGAGGGTGACGACGACTACAGGCACTCGAAGTGGCTGGCATTCATGGAGCGACGGTTGTGGGTCGCTCGCGAACTGCTGAACCCCGAAGACTCCGTTCTGATCGTTACCATTGACGAGAAGGAGTATCTGAGGCTGGGCTTGCTCCTGGAGCAGACGTTCCCTGAAGCGCGTATTCAAATGGTCAGTAGCCTCATCAATCCTGCTGGAGCGGGTCGGGCCGCTGAGTTTAGCCGTACCGATGAATACATCTTCTTTGTGCGTATTGGTGCTGCCGTAATCCTCCCCCAACAGAGGGTGGAAGAAGCGATGCCAGTTATCTGGGACACTCTTCGCCGGAGCGACTTCGCCTCCCGCCGAGGAACTGCGAAGGGTGGCGTTTCGCAGTTCTATCCCATTTACGTAGACGAAGAGACCCATCGTGTTCGATCGATTGGTGAGCCAATCCCGCACGGTCAAGATCGCCGGGAATGTCCCCAAATTCCCGGCTGCGTTGCTGTATTTCCGATTCGTCCGGATGGCACAGAGATGAACTGGGGGCTGACACCCGGTCCAGCGCGTGAACGATTGAGCAAAGGCTACTTGCGTGTGGGACGAGCCAAGCCCTCCGAGCCGCAGCCGTTCGTAATCTCGTATCTCACCGCTGGGATTATCTCTGATATCGAGGCGGGAAAGGCGGAAGTAGTTAGACGAGCAGCGGACGGCTCGGTAGTGGCGAGATACGTCACTGGACGAGTCGTAATGCCGACAACCCAGTGGAACGTCCCTTCGCATGACGCGCAGAGGGGCGGAACAGCCATCCTGCGAGCCCACTTGCCAGGCAGGCGCTTCCCCTTCCCGAAATCACTGCATGCTGTTGAGGACAGCCTCGCCCATGTTTTACGGGACAACTCCGACGCTATTGTGCTTGACTTTTTCTCTGGCTCCGGAACGACTGCGCACGCTGTCATGCGGCTGAACAAGCAGGATGGGGGTCGCCGTCAATGCATCTCGGTGACCAACAACGAGGTGAGCGCCGAGGAACAGCGGGGGCTTCGTAAGAAGGGCCTGCGACCTGGAGACGATGACTGGGAGTCACAGGGCATCTGTGACTACATCACGAAGCCCCGCATCACCGCTGCGATCACCGGCCACACCCCCGAGGGCACGCCGATCAAGGGTGACTACAAGTTCACTGACGAGTTCCCGATGAGCGAGGGCTTCGAGGAGAACGCGGCGTTCTTCACCCTCACCTACGAGGCACCCCTGTCCGTCCGCCACAACAGGGCGTTCGAGCGGATCGCGCCGATGCTGTGGCTGAGGGCTGGTTCGCAGGGCCGGATCATCACCGATCTGGGTGAGAACGGCTGGGACGTGGCCGACACCTACGGGGTGCTGGAGAACCTGGACCAGGCAGGGGACTTCGTGGCCCGGGTGGCTGAGGAGGAGTCGGTGAAGACGGCGTTCATCGTCACCGACGACGACTCGGCCTTTCAGATGGTGTGCCGTGACCTGCCCAGTGCGGTGCTCCCGGTGCGGCTGTACGAGTCCTACTTGCAGAACTTCATGCTGAGGGGTGGCCGCTGATGCGCTACACGTTGAAGGATTACCAGGGCGAGGCCGTCCGGGACGTGCTGCGGAACCTGGAGCAGGCCCGGGACATGTATCACCGCTACGGGTCGTTGTCGCAGTTCTCGCTGACGGCGACGACTGGCGCGGGCAAGACCGTCATGGCTGCTGCGGTGATCGAGGCGCTGTTCTTCGGCAACGACGAGTTCGACTTCGAGGCCGATCCTGGCGCAGTGGTGCTGTGGTTTTCCGACGACCCGTCGCTGAACGAGCAGTCCCGGGCTCGGTTGCAGGAGGCCGCGACTGAGTTGGACTCGCGGCTGCGGGTGATCGAGACGACGTTCTCCGAGCCCTCGCTGCGTCCGGGTCACGTGTACTTCCTGAACACGCAGAAGTTGTCGAAGAACTCGCGTCTGGTGCGCGGCGAGCCGACCCCACTGCCCGGGCAGGAGCGGCTGTTCCAGCCACGTCCGGATGAGATGCAGTCCTCGATCTACGACGTGATCACGAACACCGTGGAGAACGAAGACCTGACGCTGTACTTCGTGCTGGACGAAGCCCACCGTGGGATGGGGACGACGAGCAAGGATCGCTCCACTATCGTGCAGCGGTTGATCAACGGCAACGGCGCGGTGCCGCCCATGCCGGTGGTGTTCGGCATCTCGGCCACGGTGGAGCGGTTCGAGGCCGCGATGAAGGACGCGAGGGGTCGGACTGCCCTGCCTTCGGTGGAGGTGGACTCCGCTCTGGTGCAGGCGTCGGGGCTGTTGAAGGACGACATTGTTCTGAGCATCCCGACCGAGCAGGGGGTCTTCGACACAGTGCTCCTGCGTCGGGCAGTGGAGAAGGTCCGCGCCTCGACGGCGGCGTGGCTGGCGTACGCCGATGAGCAGGAGGAGGCCGATCCGGTCATCCCGTTGCTGGTGGTGCAGGTGGGTGACAAGCCCACCACCGAGACGCTGGTGCGGACGCTGGACACGATCTACGACGCCTGGCCCGAACTCGACCCCGACGCCGTGGCGAACGTCTTCGGGGAGCACCAGGACCTGCTGGTCGGCCAGCAGGGCGTGCCGTACATCGAGCCCCAGCGGGTACAGGATGCCACCCACGTGCGGGTGCTGCTGGCCAAGTCTGCGATCTCCACGGGCTGGGACTGCCCGCGCGCTGAGGTGCTGGTCTCGATGCGCCCGGCGAAGGACAGAACCCACATCACCCAGCTGCTCGGGCGAATGATCCGCACGCCGCTGGCACGACGTATCCCGGGCAACGAGTTGCTGAGTTCCGTGGAGTGCCTGTTGCCATTCTTCGACCGGAAGACCGCCACGGGTGTGGCCGAGATGTTGATGAAGGGCGCGACTTCCAAGGACGATGAGGACACCGACACCGGAGGCGGCGAGGGACGCCGCGTCCTGTTCGACCCGGTGGACCTGCACCCCAACCCGCAGGTGCCCCAGGAGGTCTGGGAGACCTTCGCCGCCCTGCCCTCGGTGACGATCCCGAAGAAGGGCGTCAAACCCATCCGCCGACTCACCGCGCTGGCCACCGCACTGTCCAAGGACAACCTGGTCGAGGAGGCTGTGGAGAAGGCGCACAAGCACCTCCACGCGGTCCTGGACGGTCGGGCCGTGCAGTACCAGGAGAAGGTCGACCAAGCGCGTGAGGACGTGCTCACGATGAGCGGGGAGGAGGCCCGAGGCCGGATCGGCGGCGGCTTCTCCTACAAGTCGTTCCAGGAGTCGGCCGACCCGCGTGCCATCGACGACTCCTACCGGGCCGCTGCGCGCGTCCTGAGCCCCGCCCTGTGCTCTTCGTACGTCAACCACCTGGTCGGCCCGGACGGTGACGATGACGACCTCTTGGAGGCCAACATCACCGTCGCTGCCTTGGGGCGGGTGCCTGAAATCGCAGAGGCCGTCGAGGACGAGGCCGACGACCTGGCGAGGACTTGGCTCAACCAGACCCGCGTCGCTCGCAAGGGTCTCTCGGACGAGCGGCAGGCGGAGTACGACCGCTTGGAGGGCATGTCCACCCAACCTGAACGCATCTCTCTCACGGTGCCCAAGGCGGCGCAGGCCGAGACCATGGTGCGCGAGAAGGACGGGACCGAGAGCCCGCTGGAGACCCGCCTCATGCACCTGATGGCAGCCGAGGACGGCTCCTACCCGATCACGCTCAACGACTGGGAACGCAAGGTCCTGGCCTCCGAGGCCAAGCAGCCCGGCTTCAAGGGCTGGTACCGTAACCCCGCACGCGCGACCAAGGAATCCTTGGCCATCGCCTACAAGGAGGACACCGGCACCTGGAAGGCAGTCCGTCCCGACTTCATCTTCTTCGGCACCGACCACGCCGGTCAGATCGTCGCAGACCTCGTGGACCCCCACGGCCACCACCTCTCCGATGCCCTGCCCAAGTTGCGAGGGCTCGCCGCGTTCGCGGAGAAGTACCAGGGCGAGTTCCGCCGCATCGAGTCGGTGGCCGAGACCGGAGGAACCATGCGCGTGCTCGACCTGACCAAGCACCACGTGCGACAGGCCATCCGCGATGCCAAGACGGCCATGGGACTCTACGAGTCCGACCTGGCGAGCAACTACTGAGATGGCGCTGTGGGACTGGCTCCGCCGCACCTGGACCTCACCTGCACCGACAGACACCCCGCCTGTCGCGTCCACCAGCACCCCCGGCGCAGCGATGGTCAATGAGGCTCGGAGTATCTTGACCAATGTCAACGAGTGGGTGAAGCATGCCGAGACAAAACTCGGGGTCGTGCTGGCGTTCTTGGGAGTCCTGGCGGCGGGACTGATCACGTTGGTCATCGAGGTGGGACGCGGCTCCGCCCTCATGCTGTTGCTGGAGGGTCTCTCCGGACTGCTGCTGCTCTTAGCCGCTGGGTGCGCCTCGCTGGGCCTCCTGCCCCAGTTCGCCCACGAGTCCAACCATGCCAAGTTGAACCCGCTCTACTACGGCGACATTCGAAAGCATTTCGCAGGCAAGCACGAGGAGTATGCGGCACATCTCAGGGAAGCGCTCTCCAGCCCGCCAGCATTCACGGACCACCTGGCGCGTCAGATTGTGGCCAACTCCGAGGTAGCCGTCCGCAAGTACACGTGGGCCAACCGCGCCATCTTTCTCGGTTTCCTGTCCCTACTGAGCACGGTGGCGGTAGTCGTAGGCCAGGCGCTGAGTTGGTAGCCCACGAGTGTCAGACCGGCTCCGTAACCTAGTTCACATGAGTGATGAACCCGCATTCCTGACCTCTCTCCTCGACGAACTGGTCGAGGAGGTGAACACAGTCCTGAACAACTCCGACATCCCTGTGGTGGAGAAGGACGGCACCTTCAAGGCGCAGGGCATCCCCTCCTCGTCCAGCGACACGTGGATCAAACTTCCTGACGACGGACACGAGAGACTGCCCGTAGGCGGTCACGAAGGTGCCCGCTGGCGGACGTGAGAGTTGCCCGCTGGC
>NZ_JBIQES010000025.1:0-11839 GCF_045369825.1 Dietzia sp. 179-F 9C3 NHS | reverse complement strand
GATCCTGCTGCGACATCTCGCACCGCCCAAAAATGGCTCGCGTGTTGTGCGAAAGTGTCGCATGAAATGCGAATCGCGACAAGAGGCCGCAGGTAGCAGCGCCGCCACCATCCAGCCATCGGCTGGCGGTCACGGTCCCACAAGGGCGGAAGCGCTGGCCCGGCACCTGTTCACGCGCAGGTCACGCGGCCTGTCGGACACTACGGGCGAGGGGCAGTTCGGGGAGGGGCCGAGTTCGCACAATCTACAACTCGGCATCGTTCACTTTACATAACGTCTGGATATCGGCGGGTGGCCCAGCCTGGTCGATTGTCGTACGACCGACCAGACCGGGCATTGATCGTTAGCTGATCGCGGACAGGAGTTCGGTGCAGGCCTGTTCGCATTTGCGGCAGGCTTCGGCGCAGACTCGACAATGCTCGTGCATGTCCTCGTGCTTCTTACACTCGGTGGCACATTCTGCGCATGCTGTCCGGCATGCCTCGAGCGTGGTCTTGACCGTGGCGAGGTTCTGCCCGGTGCGACGGCTGAGGATTTTGCCAGTGGTTGCGCAGAGATCGGCGCAGTCAAGGTTGAGGCGAATGCAGTTCCGTAGGTCTGCGACCATCTCTTCGGCCAGGCAGGCGTCAGCGCACGAGGTGCAAGTCTGTGCGCATTCGAGACACGCGGCGATGCAGTCGGCAAGCTTCTGCACGTCTATGCCGGAAGCGTCGTTGGGGTGGGTTTCGATCATTGAAGTGATGTGAGACATCGATGTGTTCCCTTCTTCTCCGAGTCGTCGCTGGAGGCGCCCAGCTAACGCCGATGCTACTGATGCGCAGAACTGGCTACAGTCCCTCGGTTCGACCTTCGCAGAATCTTTGTAATAACAAGCGTCCAATACCCGTTGTATCGGCTTTTCGCAGAAGGGCGGATCATTGTGCGGAGCGGTGACGCACGGTGATCCACTGCGCTGTGATGATGACTAGGGCCACGATCGCGGTGATGCCCAGCGTGAGTGGGTCGGACTGCGCCTTGAGCAGGAGGAAGGGTACGAGCACTGCGACGTCGAGGACGATCGCGACCCACGGGATCCACGCCTTGGCATTGACGTCGTCCTTGAGGTGTCGGACGATCCCGTAGTGGATGGCGATGTCCATGGCTAGGTACAGGATCGCCCCCAGGGAGGCGATCTGTGACAGGTCGAAGAAGGCCGCCATGAGGATCGCCAGGCCGGCTGTGATGTAGAGCGACTGGTGTCCGCCGGCTCCGGGCAGTCCCGGCACCTGGCCCATGTCGCGGAGCATGTCGTAGAGCTTGGACACTGAGAACAGGCTCGCGATGAGTCCGGACAGCGTCGCGACCACCGCGATGGCCACGGTCAGCGTCACGCCCCAGGATCCGAACATCGGCTCTGCCGCCTCGGCGAGGGCGTAGTCGCGGGCCCCGATGATCTGCGGCACGGTCAGGCTGGCGGTCACTGCGACGGTAATCAACAGATAGAGGACGGTGCACAGGGCGATGGAGATCATGATGGAGCGGCCGATATTGCGCTCCGGGGCCCGCAGGTCCGCACCCTGGTTGGTGATCGTGGTGAAGCCCTTGTAGGCCAAGATGCACAGGGTCACGCCGGCCAGAAATCCCCACCAACCGTGGCCCGGTGGGGTGCGGTCGGCGACGGTGAACAGCCGGCCCAGCGAGGACACGCCCGCGGCCATGATGCCGCCGATCGCCAGCACCGCGATGCCCACGATCTTGAGCGCCGCGGTAGCGGTGGCTGAGCGCTCGACCCACTGGTTGCCCACCAGGTTCACCAGAGCGGCTGCGGCGATGGCGAGCACCGCCAGTACGGGCACCCACAGGGAGGAGTCCTGCATTCCGAATGGCTGCAGCACGTAGGTGCCGAAGGTCCGCCCCAGCAGGGACTCAGCGAGGATCATCGACACGTACATGAACAGGGAGAACGTGCCGGCGACCACCCCGGGCCCGTAGGCGGCTTTGAGCAGCATCGCGATCCCGCCCGAGGACGGGTTGGTGGCCGAGTACCGGATGTAGGAGTAGGAGCTGAACGCCACCACTATCGCGCCGGCGAAAAACGCCCATGGCACCCAGCCGCCGGCCAGTTCGGCGACCTGGCCCACGAGGGCGAAGATGCCGGCGCCGATCATGACCCCGGTTCCCAGTGCGACGGATCCGGTGAGAGTGAGCTTGTCTTGGGACTGCGTGCTGTGGTCCATGCTGAGGCGCACTACCTTCCTGCCAGGTGGTTGCCGCGTCGGTGGCCTTACTGGCGCGAGGAGGGGTGTCAGGCGAGTTGCATAGTGGTTAGGCAGGTGAGGTCCTGGTCCCCGGTGGAGATCGGAGCCGTGGCCGTTCTGCCGTCGTGGTCGATGGTGAGCGTGGCTGAGATGTCTCGCGGTAGCCAGAGCCCGAGGAAACCGTTGTCGTAGGTGGTTCGCGGCTCGTCGAGGAGAGTGTCACCGGTGGCGTTGTTGGTGATGGTGACGTGCACCTGTTCGCCTGGCATTTCGCCGAGGCAGGTGGTCAGGCTGTGGAAGTGGCAGGAGTGGGTTCTGTTTTCGTAAGGCGCTACCGAGAGGTAGAACCCATCTTCTTGGGTGGGCAGCGTGGCGAGGTTCTCGCCGCCGCTGGTCAGGACCAGTTCAGTGGGGTGCACCGAGGCGATGAGATCGTCTGGCCGGTCGGCGACCGGCATAGCGTCGAGTGTGTCGATGATCTCGGGGGCGTCGAGCCCGGCGAGCCCGTAGGTCTCCAGGGATGCTGGAGATGAGGCGGTTTCAGAGTCGACGCTGCTGCCGGTTGAGCAGCCGGCCAGGGCCAGGGCGCCGGCAGCGAGAAGGGCGATCGCGGTTCGTCGCCGTGTGGGGTGGGTGGTGATCATCCTCGGTGCTCTCGCTTCCTGGTTGTGGTGAGGTTTTCAGGGCGCAGGTCGAGGCGTCGTAGGAGTTGGGCGTTGAGAGCTACGACGACGGTGGAGGCGGACATGAGGACGGCGCCGACGCTCATGGGCAGTACGAACCCGATCGGGGTGAGGACACCTGCGGCCAGCGGCACGGCGGCGAGGTTGTAGCCGGCCGCCCACCACAGGTTCTGCTTCATCTTGCGGTAGCTCGCCCGGGACAGTTCGATGACCGACAGCACTGATCTGGGGTCTGATGAGGCCAGGATGACCCCGGCGGAGCCGATCGCCACATCGGTGCCGGCGCCGATGGCGATGCCCACGTCGGCTTGGGCCAGGGCGGGGGCGTCGTTGACCCCGTCGCCGACCATGGCGACCTTCTTGCCTTCGGACTGCAGTTCCGCGACCTTGGCGGCCTTGTCTTCGGGCCGGACCCCGGCGAAGACGCGGTCGATGCCGAGGTCGGCGGCGACGGTGTCGGCCACGGCTTTCGCGTCGCCGGTGATCATGACGACGAGAGCTCCGGCGTCGTGCAGGGCGTCGACGGCCGCGCGGGATTCGGGCCGGATCTCGTCGGCCAGCCGCAGTGCGCCGATCACCCGGCCGTCGGCGAGGACGTGCAGGATGATCGCGCCCTCGTCGCGCCACTGGTCGGCGACGGGCAGTTCATCGCGTTCGTGCTGATCGAGCAGGTAGGGGCCGCCGACTTCGACCACGGTGCCGCCCACCGTGGCCCTCACGCCCACGGCCGGGGAGGAGGAGAAGTCGGTCGCCGTCGACACGGTGAGGTCCTGGGCCCGTGCGGCCCCGACGACGGCTCTGGCGAGAGGGTGTTCGCTGTCGCTTTCGGCTGCGGCGGCCAGGGCGAGCACCTCGTTCTCGGTGTGCCCGTCTATCGCTTTGATTCCGGTGATGGTGGGTTCGCCCTTGGTCAGGGTGCCGGTCTTGTCGAACAGGACGGCGTCGATGGTGCGCATCGACTCGAGCGCGAGTCGGTCCTTGATCAATACGCCGCCGCGGGCGGCGCGTTCGGTGGCGATCGACACCACGAGCGGGATCGCCAGGCCGAGAGCGTGGGGGCAGGCGATGACCAGCACGGTGACCGTGCGCACCACCGCCGCGTCGGGCAGGCCGAGCACGCTCCAGACGGCGGCGGTGATCACGGCTGAGGCGAGGGCGAACCAGAACAGCCATCCGGCGGCGGTGTCGGCGAGGCGCTGGGCGCGAGAGGACGAGGCCTGTGCGTCGGTGACCAGTTTCTGAATCCCGGCCAGCGCGGTGTCCTCACCGATGGCGGTGACCTCGACGCGCAGGCCCGAGTCGGTGGCGACCGTGCCGGCGACGACGTGGTCGCCGGTATCGCGGCGGACCGTCTGGGATTCGCCGGTGACCATGGATTCGTCCATGCTGGCCGAGCCGTCGATGATCTTGCCGTCGGCGGGTACCGACGCCCCGGGGCGGACGATCACCACGTCCCCGACCTGAAGCTCGGCCGGGGCGACGGTGATGACGTTCTCGCCGTCGACCTTCTCGGCCTCATCCGGCAGCAGCGCCGCCAGTGAATCCAGTGCGGAGGTGGTCTGCGCCAGCGAGCGCATCTCGATCCAGTGGCCCAGCAGCATGATGACCACCAGCAGGGCCAGTTCCCACCAGAAGTTCAGCGCGTGATCGAGCACGCCCAGGCTCGCGCCCCAGGAGGCGGTGAACGCCACGGTGATCGCCAGGCCGATGAGCAGCATCATGCCGGGCTGGCGAGCGCGGATCTCGGACACGGCCCCGGTCAGGAACGGCCTGCCGCCCCAGAGGTAGACCACGGTGCCCAGGGCGGGGGAGACCCACCAGACCCACCGGGCCTCGGGCAGGTCGTAGCCGATGAGGTGGGCGAACATGTCGTTGAACGCCACCACCGGGACCGCCAGGACGAGGGTGATCCAGAACAGTCGTCGGAACTGACCGACATGATCACCGTGCCCGCCATGGCCTGCATGGTCGTGGCCACTATGGTTCTCGTGCCTGCCGTGAGACTCGTGTACCGAGTGCTCGTCGTGCGTGTGGTGACCGGCTTGCTCGCGTGCCGGGGCCTCGGCGGTTCCGTGGTGGGTGTGCTGGTCGTTCATGGTCTGTCTGTCCCTCCAGCGCGGTTGCTGTTGCCTAGGACGCGGGCTGGATCTCGCTTTCGACGACCCACTTGTGGTTCGTCATCGTCATTCCGTCAGCTTCGAAGTCCACGACATAGACGGTTTCGTCGGTCGAGGACGCGATCGTCGCCGTTGTCCCGCGCATGCCTGGCATGTGCTCGGCGGTGACGGTCACTTCGGTGCCATCGTCGAGACGGTCATCGCCGACGCCTTCGAGCTCTTCCTGCACGACCCACTTGTGGTCGAGCACGGGATTGTTGCCGTCGGTGGGGGTGTAGTCGATCGCGTAGGTGTAGGTGTCGTAGGCGCCGACGATGGTGGCGGTGGCGCCGTTCATGCCCTCGATGTGGTCGGCCGTCAGCGTGACTTCGGTGCCGACCGGGTAGGTCGGATCGGTGGCCTGCGCCATGCCTTCAGGTACCGGGCCGCCGTCCGCAGGGTGGTCCATGCCATCGTGGCCCCCTTGGCCGCCATGGGTGTCCTCGTTCTGTGTGGCGGCGGCGCTGCCTGTCGCGGGAGTGGATGTGGTGGTTGCCGGGATGGACGCGGCCGGGGTGTCTTCGGTGCTATCGGTACAGGCCGATAGTGCCAGCGTGGCGGCGATCAGGGTGGCGGGGATCAGCATGGTGGTGCGGGTCATGGTGGTGGAGTGCCTTTCGGGTTGATAAGCAAAGTAGGAGGTCAGGCCAGGTAAGACAGGGTGGTCATCATTCCGGCCTCCATGTGGTAGGCGTTGTGGCAGTGAAGGGCCCACTGGCCGGGGTTGTCGGTGTCGACTTCGATCTCCGCGGTGCGCATGGGTCGGATGGTGACGGTGTCTTTGCGCAGTCCGCTATCGGCGAGGGCGAAGGTGTGGCCGTGCAGGTGCATGGGGTGGGCCATGTCGGACATGTTGCGCAGTCGCATCCGAACGCGCTGACCGCGGGAGACCTCCAGCGGTGTGGTGTCGGGATGAGCCTGCCCGTTGAGGGTCCAGCGGTAGGGCATCATGCTGCCGCCCAGGTCGACGCTGAGATAACGGTCGTGACCCCGGTCTGTCAGGCGCGATACCGGTGCCGGGGTCAGGTCTGCCGGAAGCAGCACCGGCCGGTCGAGTTCGATGGGACGGGGGTCGGCGGGCAGGTCGCCGGCACCGGTGCGCACGATGGCGAAAGCGTGGCCGTTCTTGCCTTCAGCCTCGGCGAAGATTGGGAATGCCCCGTCGGCCAAGGTGACCAGGACGTCGACTCGCTCGCCCATGGCGAGCAGGATCGATTCTGTCTGGTGCGGTGTGGTGGGAAAGCCGTCGGTGTGGGTGACGGTCATCGTGTGCCCGCCGACGGCGACGCGGAAGAAGGTGTCGGCGCCGGCGTTGATGAACCGGATTTTCGCCCGCTGTCCCGGTCTGGCGGTCCACCGGACCGGGTCGGCGGGAACCTTCCCGTTGAGCAGGAAGTGCGGGTAACTGACGTCGCCGGCGGCGCCGAGCAGCCGGGAGTTCATGCTCTGGTGTCCTGGACCGTCGTGCATCCGGCCGTGGCCCATCGATCCCATTGCTCGACCTTGAGTAGCCGGAGTGTCGATGCCCAAGGCTTGGGCCGCGTCGTTCGGGGTGCCGTCGATGCCGTCGAGCCAGTCATCGACGACGACCACCCATTCATGGTCGAAGTCCCCCGGCTCGGCCGGGTCGTCGATGATCAGCGGGCCGTATAGGCCCCGGTCGAGCTGCAGCCCAGAATGCGAGTGGTACCAGTGGGTACCGGCATCCGGAACGGTGAACTCGTAGGTGAATCGGCCACCTGGCTCGATCGCCTCCTGGGTCAGGCCGGGCACGCCGTCCATGTCGTTGCGCAGGGCGACGCCGTGCCAGTGCACGCTGGTCGGTTCGTCGAGCTGGTTATCGACCTGCACGCGCAGCAGGTCACCGACCCCGGCCCGCAGGACAGGGCCCGGCACGGTAGGAGTGTAGGCCCAGGTGGCGACCACGATCCCACCCAGGTCCACCTCCACCGGACGAGGGGACAAGCGGGCGTCGACGATGCGCTGACCTGCACGCTGGCGCTGCGCCTCGACATCGCCCACCACCGGGTCCGATGCCGCCACAGGCACCCCCGAGGGGCCGGACCGACCACACGCGCCCAAAGCCCCGGCGCCAGCCAGAGCCGACCCGAGGAGAAATGCTCTCCGCGACATCCCGGTCACTGTTGCGACTCCGCCGACGGATCACCGAACAGCGCGGTAACCAGCAGCATCGTCGAGGCCCACAGGGTGGCCACGACGACGCAGCCGAGCAGCATCCCGCCCCACCCGACCATGATGCACCTCCCGCGTCTGACTTCAGTGGCCATCGTGACCGTGCATCCCGGCAGCTTCGATGGAGATCGTGTGAAGATTCGATCAAGACCCCCCACCGCAGTGACGGGCCACCAGCCGGTGAGGCGAAGATGACGGGCATGCCCTTTGCCGATGACCCCGGTGACCGCCGTCCGCGCCGCACCGATTCCCCCGGGTTGCGGGCGCTGGTAGTTGACGACGAAGAACCCCTGGCCGATCTGGTGGGTTCCTATCTCGAGCGCGACGGATTTGTCGTCACGATCACCGGTGACGGCCAGGATGCTGTGGACCTGGCCCGCCGCATCGCCCCGGATGTGATCGTTCTCGACCTGGGACTGCCCGGGCTGGACGGAATCGAGGTCTGCCGGCAGGTCAGAACCCACAGTGACGCGTACATCGTCATGCTCACCGCCCGGACCGACGAGGTCGACACCCTGATCGGGTTGTCTGTGGGCGCAGACGACTACATGACCAAACCGTTCAGCCCTCGAGAGCTCTCGGCCAGGATTCAGGCGATGATGCGCCGACCACGAGGAGGCCCTACCGGGGGCGGCGGAAAGGCATCACCCCATGTGCGCTCGATCGGTCAGCTGACCATCGACACCGCCGGGCGAGAGGTCACCGTCGGTGGTACCACCGTAAGTCTGACCCGCACCGAGTTCGACATCTTCGCCGCCCTGGCCCGCGACCCCGGGATCGTCGTCACCCGCGCGCAGTTGATGGCCGCAGTGTGGGGTCCGAACTGGGTGGGCGATGACCACCTAGTCGACGTCCACATCGGCCACCTGCGTCGCAAACTCGGCGACGACGCCGCTGTGGGCCGCTACGTCCGCACGGTCAGAGGGGTCGGCTACCGCATGGGACCAGGCCAATGAGGCCCACCCCATCACCGCACACAGTCGACGGTCGGCCTCGGCCCCGTCGTCGCGCGGCCGGAGTCAGCTTCGGCACCCGCCTGCTGCTGGCGATGACCAGCGTGGTCGTCGGATGCACAGCCAGCGCGTGGCTCGTCGCCTCCGCACTGGCCCCTGGCATCTTCCATGATCACCTCGGTCAGGCCGGCATCGATCACAACTCCACCCAAGCCGCCCACGTCGAAGAGGCATTTACCGTCGCGATCATCCTGGCCTGGGGACTCGCGGTGGGCATCGCGGTGCTGCTGGCACTGGCAGCGACCTGGTACCTCACCCACCGAGTCCAACGCTCAGTCACCATGGTCACCACCACCACCGCCGACATCGCCCAAGGGCACTACGCGACTCGGATGGCCAGCCCGAAGCTCGGCCGAGAGTTCGACGACTTGGCCACTAGCGTCAACGAACTCGCCCGACGTCTGGATGCCACCGACGCCACCAGACGACGAATGCTCGCCGACCTCGGTCACGAGATGCGCACCCCGCTGGCCACCATTGACTCCTACCTCGAGGCCATCGACGACGGTGTGCGCAGCTTCGACGACACCACCCGGCAGGTGCTGTGGGCGGCCACCCGACGTCTCGAACGCCTCGCCGCGGACATCGTCGCCGTCTCCGACGCGGAAGAACACCTCACCCGACTGCACCCGGCCCTGACCACCACAGACGCCCTCATAGCCACTGCCGCCGAGGCAGCACGCGAACGCTACCTCGACAAAGGCGTGCACCTGCGTCTGCGTGAGATCGACCCGGTCGCCGTCACCGTCGATGCCGACCGAATCGGACAGGCACTGGCCAACCTCCTCGACAACGCGCTGCGCCACACCCCACCCGGCGGGACCGTGACCCTCAGCAGCCACCGCCCGGGCCCGGGAACCGTCGCCATCACCGTCTCCGACACCGGAGACGGCATCGCCGCCGAGCACCTCGACCACCTCTTCGACCGCTTCTACCGCGCCGACCCCGCCCGAGGCCGAACCGCCGGCGGCAGTGGAATCGGCCTCGCGATCACCCGGGCACTCGTCGAAGCACACGGAGGACGCATCCGCGTCACCAGTCACGGCCCGGGCCACGGCGCCCAGTTCACCGTCGACCTGCCCGCCGGATGATGCGCGCACAACACCGGGGGCTCAATTTGATGGGTCGCCCCGACCTGCACTCACACTGACAGTGAACCTTACTTCCCAGTGCTACAGAATCAGCGGATAACGGCAGCGGATGTCTGGCCGCTGAAGTTGACCGGAGGACGCCCCCGGACGCCAGCTTGTCATAAGATAGCTTATCGGCGCGTTGAAAGTCCAGTTCAGGGGGTGTTCCTGGCACCCCAAAACCGTGATACGGTTTTGGGGTGAAGATAGTGATCTACGCGTCCGCACGCCGGCACGGCATCGCAGACACGGAGATCCGGGCGGTAATCGAGCATCCGATCGTCCGCTATCGGCTGGCGCCTCGCGCAGAGCCGGACGCGCAGCTGGTGCGGATGATTGGAGACCCGGCCGGTGGGCCGCTGGTCGAGGTGGTCGCAGACCGGGTTCATGCCGACGAGCTGCACGTGTTCCACGCGATGCTGCTGACGTCGGCGGTGGCGCGTGAAGTACTCGAGGCCACCGGAGGATTGCTCGACTTGTCCGACGGCGTTAGTCGCCGTCAGCGAACACAACGGGAGGGATCATGAGTAACGCCAGAGACCGTGAAGCGCGCTACGAGCGGCTAGCTGATGTCGTAGAAGCTGGCGACTACGAGGTGGTCGACCGTTCTGTCGAGGTGCGGCCGGACTACCAGCCCGGCAGACCGCGCCGCGGGGACGCGACCGAGGAGACCCGGCCCCTCGCAGTCCGGCTGACCGAGGCCGATCGCGATCGCTTGGCGGAGTACGCCGAGCGGACCGGGCAGCCGATGAGTGCGGTCATCCGAGCGGCCATTGACGAGTACCTCAGTAACCATCCAGCCGCCTAAGTCTGCGAGGCGATCGACCTGAACGTAATCGCTTTCCCATCCGCGGAACTTGTTGCAAGAGATGATCGCTAGGCCTCTCACGTTGTAAAAGCGAACTTGAGAGGCAGCAACCTGCGCCGGAGGGGATCGGACTCGGGGCGGACGGTGGTCTCGCGTGTCCGAGGAAATGAGAGGGGGCGGTTGCGACTGACCGCAATGTCGGCCGGAGCATTGAGATCCGTTCCGCCCCTAACTGCGGTAGGCCAGCAGTGCTGCGTGGGGACGATGTCCGGGATCGTGTCGGTGCTCCTGGTGGATGATCGTGAACCCTGCTCGGTGAACGGTCTCGAGCATGATTGTCAGGGGCCAGGTGAAGGCGGGCGCCACGGCGTGGGGGAACTCTTCGACCTTGTCCCCGTCGAAGAACGCGAGGAGCAGTTGCCCTCCCGGCGCCATTGATTGGTACATCGTTGTCAGGGCGGTGGGCACCTCTTTGGGGTCTAGGTGGATAAGGGAGTACCACGAGAAGAGCCCGGCCAGGGGGGCGGCCAGGTTGGTCAGGTCGTCGATGGACCCTCGGCGGAACTGCACGGTCGGGTAGGTGCGCTGCGCGTGGTCTATGAACTCTTCAACTGGGTCGATTCCCATTGCGTTGATCCCGGCTTCGGCGAGGTAGGCGGTCCAGTGGCCGGGGCCGCACCCGATGTCGACTACTCGTCCTGAACATCTGCGGGCCCAGCGGTCAACCAGGTCTCGGTCCTCGGGCGCGGTTGAACTGATGCGGCCGAGGAGGTTGATGTATTCGTGCGCGCGGGCTGAGTAGGCCGCATGGACGGGGTTGAGGTGGTCTGGAGTGCGTGATCGGCTGTTCATGCGGGCCATCCGTTCACGCTAGCCGCGGGTGTCGCACATGGTCCTCGTCAACGCCCCTCTTCTGCGCTGCACGACCGTGCTACACCGGCACGGGTCGGGTTTAACGTGGCGAACTGCACCGATCCCCGACACGGGGAGAGAGCAACAGGCATCGCGGTAGGGGATCGTCTAATGCGACATAGGTGAACGCAGGGGATTGAGTCTGGGGTAGCAGTTCGGCAAGGTGTTCGCATGCCGACTTCTCCGACTCCCGATCCTCCGGTTGCCTTCGTCTCTTACTCTTGGGCCAGTAAGGAGCACGTCGGGTGGGTGATTAACCTGGCTCGCCGCTTGCGGGCAAACGGTGTCGACGTCCACCTCGACAGGTGGGACGTGAGCCTCGGCCACGACCTGTACCTGTTCATGGAGCGGTACGCCGATCCGTCGGCCCGCGTACTAGTTGTGCTCTCTGACGACTATGGCGCCAAAGCTGACCGTCGCGACGAGATGCCTTCCGGAGTCGGCACCGAGACGGCGATTGTCTCCCCAACCGTCTATCGCAAATTGGGCGGAAACCGGGTCATCCCGGTTGTCCCGGACTCCGGCACAGTGGCAGGCGACCCTATTGAGCCCACCTATTTAGTAGGCCGGACTTGGGTTGACTTCCGGCGAGACCACGAAGCGGCGTACGAGCAACTGTTGCGCGATCTGCTGTCAAGGGCCAGTGAGTTCTGCCCAGGGGCGGTCTTGAGACCTGCCCGGTGACGGTCACCAGATCTGCCCGGAGA
>NZ_JBIQES010000024.1:0-16304 GCF_045369825.1 Dietzia sp. 179-F 9C3 NHS | reverse complement strand
CAATCTGCACGGCCGTGGCCCCGGAGGCAGTCTTCACCTTGCGCACGTACGGGCTCACCACACCAAAATACCGCTCGCTTAGTGCCCCGAAATCCGCCCCCAAAATCCCCTGACCAGCACCTACCAACCCGCAGAAGCCGAAAACGGATTCAAGAGGTCCAACTCAGGACTGATCGTCATCTCACCGACGCCGACATGCCGCTGTTCACGCAGCTGCGGATGACCGCGTTCGGACAGACCGTCATTGACCTGGCCAACGATCCCGCCTGCGACGAGTGGACCTTCTCGGAGAAAATCTTCCACGCCCTGGACAAAGAGATCACGGCCAGGCAGGAACGCCGGACCCAGAAACTACTCAAGGCCTCCAGATCGCCAAACCCTGACGCCTGCGTAGAAGAGATCCGCTACCTACCTGACCGCAACGTCAACCGCGAGCTAATCGCACGACTTTCCAGCTGTCAATGGATCGACGCCACTCGCAATCTCGTCGTGCTCGGCCAATCCAGCGTGGGCAAGACCTACCTCGCCCAAGCGCTTCTCAATGCCGCGTGCCGAAAGTACTACACCGCGAGGTTCTTCCGGCTCGACGACCTGGCCAACCGGCTCGCCGTGCTGGAGCCGACCTCGCAGCGCCGGCTGGACTTCCTCACTGACCTGCACAACTGCGACCTGCTGGTTCTGGACGACTTCCTGACCACCCCGGTGGCCCCGCATACCGCGGCGGAGCTGCTCAACATCCTTGCCGCTCGGGAAGGGCGGGGCTCGACGCTGGTGACCTCGCAGTTCGATCCGCCGGATTGGTACAAGTCGCTCCAAGACGCGGTCATCGCCGAATCGATCCTCAACCGGATCGTCGCCGGCGCCGAGATCATCGCCCTCGACGGACCCAACATGAGACGACACCTCGCCACCACAACGCCATAGCGGCCCAGCGGTCGGACGGGACGCTGTCCGATGCCCGTCCGACCGCTACCCGATCATCAGAACCGCGCTTTCCGAAAGGCGTCCCAAACACCCGACGTGGCCGCACCCGGCCGGTGCGGTGGCCGGCTCTGTCGTTTCTACAACCCACCCACGGCCGGTGGGTTGGACCAAAGCGCGGCATTATAGAGTCCTGGCTAGCCGTTGCAGCCCGAACTGCGCCGTAAATAATCCACGCCGGTGCGACGCTCCGTTTGGACAACAGGGGCGGTCGCGGTTCAGGTGCGTGGAGTTACATGGATGTGAGTGAGCTATGCGTAGGACTCCCTTCGTCGCGGTGATCGCCGCGGTCGCCCTGGGCCTGGCCGGGTGCACCTCGGAGAACACCGAGACCGGGACGGAGACGACCGCAGCCTCGACCGTCGGCGCGGCGCCCCTTGTGGTGGAGGATGCGTGGGTCAAGGCCACTGATGTCAATGGGGGCACTGAACACGGCGAGGCCGCCACTGGTGACCCCGGTTCTGCTGACCCGAATGCGCACGGTGACGGTGGCGCGATGGCACCGGTGTTTGGGATCGTGCGGAATCAATCCGATGAGGATGTCCGCTTGGTCGAGGTGGCCTCCGTGGTCTCCGGTGAGGCCGAGTTGCATGAGACCGTCTCGGGGGCGGCGGGTGGCTCGATGATGCAGGAGCGAGAGGGCGGCTTTGTCATCCCGGCAGGTGGAGAGCTTGTGTTCGAGCCTGGCGGGAACCACATCATGCTGATGGGCGTGCACGAATCGATCCGCACGGGTCAGGATGTCGCCGTGACCCTCACATTGGAGAACGGCGATACGAGCGAGATCGTCGCCTCCGCGCGGTCGTTCGAGGGGGGCAATGAGCAGTACCAGGGCGGAGAGTGACCGGCAATGGGTGACAGTAACGGCCGCTCGGCGTTGAATCGCAGATCCTTCCTGGTCGGCGGTGCGGCTCTCACCGGTGGTGCCGCTGTCGCCGGAGGAGCTGCGGGGTGGGGAGTTGGTGGGCGCACCGCGACCGCGCGGACCCCTGATCGCGACGCGATAGCCAACTCCCGGGCCGTCGGCGCGGCCACCGAGCCTTTCCATGGTGACCGTCAGTCCGGCATCACCACGGCGCCGCAGGCGCATGCGGCGTATATGGCATTCGATCTGCGAGACGGTGTTCGCCGCGCCGACCTCATCGGCGTACTGCGAGCTTGGACGCAGGACGCGGCCCGGCTCACGCAGGGGCGCGGCGGTCTGGCCGACCTGCAGCACGAGTTGGCTGAAGGACCGTCCCGGTTAACGGTGACCATCGGCTTCGGCCCGGAGCTGCTCGGCAAGATCGGTCTTGGAGACCGCACCCCGGAGTGGTTGCAGCCGCTACCGGACTTCCCGCAGATCGACCGGCTCGAGGACCGGTGGTCCGGCGGCGATCTGCTGCTGCAGGTCTGTGCCGACGATCCGCTCACCGTTGCGCACTCGGCCCGGATTCTGTCCTCGGGTGTTCGCGACGCGGTTCTTCAGCGGTGGGCGCAGCGAGGGTTCCGTCGTGCCGTGGGCACCGACCCGTCCGGGCAGACACAACGCAACCTCTTCGGGCAGATTGACGGCACCGCCAATCCCGCGCCGGCCGATGCCGACTACGACCAGTTGTTGTACTCCGATGGCGCCGACCGGCGATGGATGCGGGGCGGTACCTCTCTGGTGCTGCGTCGTATCCGGATGACGATGGACACCTGGGAGGAGATCGAGCGGAGCTCCCGTGAGCTCACGATCGGACGGAAACTCGACTCGGGCGCGCCATTGACCGGTGCCACTGAACACGATCCCGCTGACTTCGAGGCGATTGACCAGACCGGGTTGACCGTCATCCCCACCGAGTCACACATGGCCCGGGCTCGGCCGCGGGTCCGGGCCGAGACGATTCTGCGACGACCGTACAACTATGACGATGTCCCGGATTCCGGCCAGATCAGCAATTCTGGTCTGTTGTTCGCGTCCTACCAGGCCGACCCGGTACGTCAGTTCGTGCCGATCCAGCAGCGACTGGCAGAGCAGGACATGCTCAACACCTGGACGGTCCCGATCGGCTCTGCCGTTTTCGCGATCCCACCGGGGTGCCACGAGGGCGGCTACGTCGGCGAGAGCGCATTGGAGGGATAGCCGCACGCAACCACCGGGAGCTGCGGTCGCCGTCCCGCTCGATTCGGGTCTGGGCCGCCTTCGTCTCGTGGGTCGATCGCGCTCCGGTTGCCCGCCTCACCGCCGAAGCAACGGCTGCCCGATTATCATCCAGTGATCACGTCGGGGCACGCATGAGTTAGAAAGCGGACAATCTGTTGAGTAAGAATCTGAAGCTCTCGCTAGCGCTGATCACGGCTGCGCTGGTCGTCCTGGTGGTGGCCTTACTGGCTGCCGGGAACGATTCCGGCTCCGAGCAGGCACGTCCTGATGACAGTCCGGGCACCGGAGTGTTGGTGCGTGAGGACAGTCCCCGGCTGTCTGAGGGCGGTGACGCCGTCTTCGTGGAGTTCCTCGATTTCGAATGCGAAGCCTGCATCGCGCTCTATCCGACAATTGAGGACCTCCGCGAGCAGTACGGAGACCGGGTGACGTTCGTGGTGCGCCACATGCCCCTGCACGACAACTCTATGGCGGCGGCCCTGGCCGCCGAGGCCGCCGCCGAGCAAGGCCGGTTCGAGGCCATGTACCGCAAGTTGTTTGACACTCCCGAGCAGTGGGGCCACCAACAAACCCCGCAAATGGACACATTTTTCGGCTATGCCGAGGAACTGGGGTTAGATATGGAGCGCTTCGAGAGCGCATACAACGACCCGGCCACCCTCGAGCGCATCGAGCAGAGCAAGCAGGACGGTCAGAGCCTCGGGGTCAGTGGCACGCCGACCTTCTTCCTGGACGGGGAGCGCCTCGAGCCGACCAGCGTCACCGATCTCGAGAACAGCATCAATGCTGCCCTCGAATAGCTCAGCCACCCCGGTCGCACACTCCACCAACGCCGGCCCGGATCAGTACCCCCACCGCAGGCTCGCGGTGGTGCTGATCGTTGGTGGGCTCATCGGCCTGGTCGCGGCGGTAGTGCTGCTGGTGGAGAAGATCGCGCTGATCGAGAACCCGGGCTACGTCCCGTCCTGCAGCATCAACCCTGTCCTGTCCTGCGGGTCGGTGATGACCACCGCGCAGGCTGAGGCCTTTGGCATCCCCAATCCGATCATCGGCATCGCCGGATTCGCCGCCACCACGGCCCTGGGTGCTGCGCTCCTGGCGGGGGGAGCATTTCAGCGCTGGCTGTGGGCCAGCATCCAAGTAGGCGTCACCTTCGCGGTGGTGTTCATCCACTGGCTCATCTACCAAAGCTTGTACAGCATCGGTGCCCTGTGCCCGTACTGCATGATCGTCTGGGCGGTGACCATACCGATCTTCTGGTACTGCACCCTGTGCAATCTTCAGCCACTACGCCGCAGCGGTTCGGCGGGTCTTGCGCGCCTCATCGCCGTAGTTACCGAATACCGGGGCGCGATACTTACCGCCTGGTACCTACTTGTCCTGCTGCTCATCACGCACCGCTTCTGGGACTACTGGACCACCCTCGTCTAGAAACGCTCGCCGAACAGCAGATCGCGTTCCGCGAGTCAGTCCTCGGCTCACTCGGGGGCGGCACACCGCAGTCTGCGCAGGCGCTCCCAGATCAAAGCAGCGCACGCCGGATGGCTCTCGGACCCGGTCCCCCGCCCGCTGTCCAACTCCTCGTACAGCTATCGACTGCTGTCGCAGACGATCAGGCGCGGTTGCCTCCACGCGAGCTGCGTCGATACTCGGATGCGAACCGGTCACCGTAGCGATCACGCATGGCCGCCGCTACGAGCCGGTCTGAGTCCGCGGTCTCGTCCGATGGACCATCGTCTCCAACCGTGGCCGCGGGAGGGCCCGACGGGGCCTGCGACGCTGTGGTGTCCTGCCCGGGACCTGCTGCCCGGTTCCCGCCCTTGCGTGGCCGCGCCGCGGCGGCATCGTTGTCCTCGTCGTCCAGACGACGGCGCTGACGTATCTCGCTCCACACGAAGTAGCCCAGGCCGATGGGAGCGAGGACCCCGAAGGCCATCCACTGCAGGCCGTACGACAAGTACGGACCTGACTCGGTGGACGGCAGTGGCATCGGTTCCAAAGACCCGGGCTGCCCACCGGCGAGCTGGAGATAATAGGGCGACAGGTCGGTGCCGAGGAGGTCCCCGATGACGGGGGGGTCGATGTTGCGCACCATGTTCCAATCGTGCAGAACGATGGGTTGGGCGGGAGCATCCATCGGGATCCTGAGGCGGGCGATGATGGTCAGCTGGCCCGTCGGCGCGGACGGGAAGTCTGGGACCGCGTTGTCGTCGCCGACGCGGACCCATCCGCGGTTGACGAGCAGGGAGTCACCACTGTCGGTGCGGAATGCACGAAGTGCCTGGTACACGAGTTCACCGTCGACGGACTGCATCCGCAACAGGACATCCTCCATGGGCAGGTAACTTCCGCGCGCAGTAACCAGATGCCATTCGGAATCACCGAGAGATCCCTCCCGCCGGATCACTTCGTCCAACGGAACCGGCCCTGCCACGCTGCTCTCAACGAGCTGGGCATTGCGTGCCTTGAGATCCTCGTACTTGTTCAACTGCCAGGGGGCAAGCATCGTGAAGCACAGGTAGGCGAAGAGGCTGATGAACAGAAGGGTGATCAACCATCCCGGCTTGAGCATGCGAGAGAACCGTTTCACCTGCCAAACAGTAATCGTGCCGGCTGTCCGATCACCCTGCGCATCACCACGGCGACGGGAGCCGGCTGCACGGGCCTGTCGGAAAACTGGGCTGACCGGGGGGCGCGCACCTCATTTACGACCTGTCCGGTGCCCTGGTGGTCCGTGATCAGCGTCGTCAGGTTTTCGACCTCCCGCCGATCGAACATGCTCGCCATCGAGCACCGCGCCCAGCGGCGCGCATGTTCATGCGGAGTAGTGACTACCGCTGCGTTCCCGGCCGAGGCCAGAGCCCCGGTGTGTTACGGGCCCGGCGTGGCTGCGCTGGGCGCCTACCTACTGGGCCGCCAGCACCTTCCGGTTGACCGGCGTTCCGCAGAATTCGGTGGTTCTGAAGCCATTCCGGGGTGTTCGCAACGCTGTGCCCTGCACGGGCATGTTGAGGTCTAGCAATTCGTGTCGACTCTGCCCGTGTCACCTAACCCCCCAAGCAGAAACGCGGGACTCATGACCGAATGGGACACTTGAAGAGCGCCCTGGAGTCTCGCCCCCAGCAGCGTCCGGGACCGTAGCCTGATTAGGCGTCGTTGGAGCCGATGACTGCTCGCAGAGCAACGGGCGTGCCAGCCTAGCTGCAATCAGATACCGACCTAGGAGATCAGCAATGATCGCATTGACCACGTGGACGGGCGGCATCCTCACCGCCACCGGACTCATCGCCTACTTCACCACCGGGATGGAGAGTGCCACCTCGCTGATACCGGCGTTTATCGGTGTGCTGCTGCTCATCGCGGCGTTCATCGCGAGCCGCGTCCCGAACGCCAGCCGAGGGGTGATGATCGCAGCGCTCGTCATCGCCGTGCTCGGGGCACTGGGATCTCTCATGCCGCTTGCCGACCTCGGCGCGTTGTTCGCCGGAGATGCAGAGCGGCCTGCTGCGGTAATCGTCAGCGGGATCATGCTGATCGTGCTCGTCGTGTACTTCGTGGCGGGCCTTCGTCAGATCCTGACCACTCGCGAAACGGGGCCAAAAGCAAATTGACAAAGACCCCGGCCTTTCGCGGTGGGGTGAACATCGGGAGGAAGATTCCCGCGGATCGTGAATCGGGGCGCTCGCCTCGCACCGCGGCTGACGCGGGTTGCCGGGGTCGAGAGCGTTCAGGACGTAGTCGGGGGCGCGGGGATCGGCCACGGCAACGTGCTCGGAGAGGTTCTGCTCGCAGCCGTCCTGGACCACCACGTTGGTCGCCATCGAACCGGGGGCCAGGCCCGACGTGTACGGCAGGACGACCTCGACGTACCGGGTAGCCCGTTGAGGTACCGCACGCCCGGCGCGTACGGAGTCCCGTCGGCCCACAACTCCTGCAGCACGAGCGAGCCCGGCAGCATCTGCGTGAGGAGCACCGCAACCAACTCGACGCCGCCGGTGGAGGCGGTAAGCATCTGGTCCGGTCACCGGCCTGCTGATCGAATCCCGTACGACTCAGCTCAATGACCGCGATATCAAGACGGTCCGCGGAACCCCGGTTTTCGCTCCCAGCCGGGACACGCTTCCACGTCGCGCACGCGGCCGGAAACCAGGAACCACTCCTGCCAGCGTTCCGGAGAATTCTCCGGTTCTGGAGTCATTTCGGAGTGGGCGCAACGCCGTGACCTGCAGGGGCTTGTTTGAGATCTAGTAAGTCGGGGATTCCCCGAAGAAATGCACTACCGCGCGGGGTTGCAACGCCGGCCCGGAAATTGGCGAACACCAGCACGCGCTCCCCCGCGGGGAGGCGGTCGGCACGCCCGAAGTGGACGGTGCTAGACGAGGACTCCTTGGGCCGCGAGCCACGGCACCGGGTCGACCCACTGACCGGCGGCGGTCTGTACGCGGAAGTGCAGGTGGGGGCCGGTGGAGTCTCCGCGGTTGCCGACGGTTCCGATCACTTCACCGGCGTTGACCCGCTGTCCGACGCTGACGTAGTTCTGGTCATTGTGGCCATATTCCAGCAGTTCGCCGTCATCAGTGCGGATGCGGATCCAGATGCCGTACCCGGCGGCGGGGCCAGCGGCTTCCACAACGCCGCTTTTAGCGGCGTAGAGCGGCGTTCCAATGGGCGCACCGAAGTCGGTGCCGTTATGGAAACTGCCCCACCGCGAACCGAACCCCGAGGTGATCGCACCTGATGTAGGGGCATGCGCAGCACCACCGATCTGCGGGCTACCGGCGCTGTCGCCGAGGGAGCCGAGCCCGAGCCCGGCGGCGTACTGCCGGACCTCACTTGGGGCGACACCGAACTGGTCGCCGATCCTCTGGATCTCGGCTGGTCCGATGCCGAACTGCTCGGCCGCGGCCTGGATCGCCTCGACGACCTGAGCGTGCTCGATCGCGGCGGGTTGAGCGGCGGCGGCGGGGGCAAAAGCCAAGCCCAGGCCGCCCGAGAGGGCAGTGCCGATAACGGCGCTACCAACGAACCGCGACACGGTCGAGTTGGCGCCGGCGACCCGATGACGACCGCCGGCCACAGTCGCAGTGCGCACGCCCAAACGTTCGGTGAGCTCAGCCACGGTTACGGGCCGGGTGGAGTCGATCATGGGGCTGTCTCCATCGTTCGTGGTTACGTGATCCCGCGACGTCTATGCGATACGGGTGACCGATGTCGTCGGTAACACGACCGAATATAACAACTCGATATCGTTCCTGTCACCCTCTGCGGAAAATTCGTGATCATCGCCAGCCCCAGTGCGCCCAGATCGACTCCCGGTCGGGGAGAAGTCGTCTCCACCTCGGAAGCTCAGCCAGCGCCTAACCCTGGCGGAGCTGTCACCTCACTGGTCCTCTCTGTGACGGTCGTCTCGGCCGTGCATCTGCCTTGCGACCCGGTTGGTCAGCCACTATCTTTAACCGGGGTCAGGTCACGAAACGATTACGGTTAGACGACGACGGGAGTCGGTAGCGCAGTGGAGAAGCGAGCAGGACCGAAGCACGCCTCTCAGTCGACCAGCTCCCCGCGGCGGCGCCGGGGAGCCCATCGCCGGGTTTCACCGAATAACCACCGCAGTATCGCCGCGGTCGTGGCCCTAGCCGCGGGTGCCTCTATTGCCGCGGCGGCCCCCACCGATGATCAGCGGATCGTCCTCCTCGCCACCGACGAGCACCCGACCGGTAGCGCCGATGACGCGCACTCCAAAGATGCCCAGGCCGCGACCCCCTCGGCTCCGCTCCCCCTCACCTCCGATGACGCGAACGTGGCAGGCGAGCCGGGGCCTGACACGGCAGCCGCGGGTTTCATCTCCAGTTTGCAGAGGGGCACCGAGCTCAACTACGAGCGAGAGATTGCCGAGGAGCAGGCGCGGCGCCCCACTGTGGCCCTTCCGGCAGTGGGAGTCTCAACGTCCTCCTTCGGCCCCCGGTGGGGAACGTCCCATTCAGGTCTCGATGTCGCCAACGCCATCGGCACGCCGCTGTTCGCCGCGACCGACGGAATTGTCATCGATTCAGGCCCGGCTTCCGGCTTCGGAATCTGGATTCGGATCATGTCGCCGGACGGTTTCATGACCGTCTACGGCCACAATGAGAGCAATGCAGTCCAGGTGGGTGACACTGTCGTCGCTGGTCAGCAAATCGGCCTGATGGGCAATCGCGGTTTTTCTACCGGCCCACATGTGCACTTCGAGGTATGGGCCGACGGCGGTTCCCGGGCTGTCGATCCCTCGGGATGGCTGGCAGAACGGGGCGTCGTGGTCAACTCGGGGTCAAGCAGCAGCGCCCTATGACGCTAGAGCCCTGACAGCGCGGTCTGCCGACACGGCACAGCTTGCGGGTCCCCCCCGGTTGTACCGGGCTTCAGCTGTGACGAACAACGGACAAGACCACGCCCACCGGCACACTCACTGCCAGGGCGGCAATGACAATCCGGTAGAGCACGAGATGCCACGCACGTATGCGCGCGTGGCGCACGGTGACCAGGAACAACATGAGCGATACCAGCAACAGCACACCGCCAGCGGCCACGGCGACCACGGACCCGGTCAGGGTGCCAACGAGTACCGCACTGTTGGCCAGGTTATAGGTCAGGAGCTGGACAACACGCAGGCGGCCGGACAGGGTGCCGTTAGTAAGCAGTGCCTGTCCGACGCCCAGCCCTACCTGGGCGACCCCCGCAACGAGCACCAGGTAGGCCGCCACCCAGGAGCCCTCGTCGAAACCGGTGGGACCGGTGACCGCGGCGACAAGGCCGCCCGCGATGATGGCGGTGAGGCCGACGAGCACAAATTCTCGCATTGCCCGCCAGTGCGAGCTGGTGAACTCGGCCTGATTACGTGCGCTGCGACTGAGTTCGTTGCCCATTCTCGATTCCTTTCGCCGTGATCAGCCTCGCGATCCTGGGAGCGGGGTGCCTGGGGAGACGAATGAAGGGGGTGTGAGCGAATCATCCTCGCCCGGCGAGGGCACGTAGGTTCCTACCTCGGGTCGGTCTCGGACATCTCGCGGAGCATGTTGTTGTAAGCCTTGAGCTCGGCGTCGTCGTCGCGCTCGGCCTGCCGCTCGGAGCGCCGCGCCTCACGCATGTCGGTCTGGAACCACTGCCAGGCCAGGGCGAGCATCACGATGAACAGGGGGATCTCCCCCGCCGCCCACGCCACGCCGCCGCCGACCTGCTGACTCTGCAGCAGATCCGGGATCCACGGCAGCCCGATCCCGGAGTACCAGCTCTCGGCCAGCACGGTCTGGGAGTTCATGAGCATGATGCCGAAGAAGGCGTGAAACGGCAGCGAACCGAGCAGCACCATGAGCTTGTAGAAGGGCGAGAACTGCCGGGGCGCCGCGTCGACGCCGATGATCACCCAGTAGAACAGGTAGCCGCTGATGAAAAAGTGCACGTTCATGAACATGTGGCCCAGGTGATCGGACGCCAGCGTCTGGAAGAACCCTCCGAAGTAGATCAGATAGAAACCGGCGACGAACTGCACCGAGGCCACGATCGGGTGGGTGAGGAATCGGGAGAGCGGGTTGTTGATGAACTCCACGATCCACTCGCGCGGCCCCGGCGGGTTACCGCGTCCCGCCGCCGGCAGGGCCCGCAGCGCCAGGGTCAACGGGCCGCCCAGCGCCAGGCACACCGGGGCGAGCATCGAGATGAGCATGTGCCCGACCATGTGGCTGGAAAAATCGGCCATCATGTACATCCCCATACCGGAGCTGGTGGTCAGGAACAGGATCACGCAGCCCGCCACCCAGAACGCGGTCCGTCCCGCCGACCAGGAGTCGCCGCGCCGGCGCAGGGTGACCAGCCCCCAGAGGTAGAGGCCCAGCAGGATCACCGAGGCCAGACCCAGCACCAGGTCGAAGCGCCACAGACCGAACACCGTCTCGAAGGAGAACGGCCCCGGCAACTCAAAACCCAACAGCGACTCCTGACGGGTGGGCACGTAGAGCGGTGCCGGTGGCGGGGTGCGGCCCAGCGAGACCGACAGGCCCAGCGTGCCCGCCATGACCACCGTCTCGACCAGTCCGATTCGCAGCAGGGTGCCCCGGTCCACCGGGGCGTTGGCCGACGCTCCCTCGATGCGGTTGATGATGCGTCGGCGCACCGCCAGCCCGAACACCGCCAACAGTGCCAGGCACAACGCTTTGGCCACGATCAGCAACCCGTAGGTCGAAGACAACAGGTCCGACGGGTGCAGACGAACCAGTCCGTTGATGATCCCGGTCAGCCCGAGCGCGACGATCGCCACCGTGGCCACCACCGAATAGCGGCGCAGCGCGAGCGCGACCCGTCCCCCGCCACGCATCGCGTGGGCAATCACCGAGACGAGCCCGCCGACGTAAAACGCGGCAGCGAACAGATGGATGATCAGCGCGTTGACGGCAATGTCGTGGGCGGTGCCGCCCGAGGCGTGGCCCGTCGCGGCAACCGGCAGGAGCGAGAGCACCGTGACCCCCAGCCAGATGACCGACCAGCGCCAGCTCAGGGTGAACCGCTGACCGATCCCGGCGGCCAGTGCAATGATCGCGGCCCAGCGCCACGAGGACGCCACCTCGATCTCGGTGATCGCCACGATCCACTGGTCCGGCGGCAGGGACTGCCAGAGCGTGCGCCCGGACACATCCGACAGGGTCAGCGGAATGAGCAAGGCCGCGGCGATTGCCCAGGCGATGTTGGCCCACGAGGAGATCTGCTGCGCGCGGTAGCCGTCAACGTCGAGGGTCTTGTCCTGCTGCGGCGGGGTGAAGAACGCGGCGAACAGCGCCATTCCCACCGCCACCGACGCGAGCAGTTCAGCGATCGCGCGGACCGCCGGGAGCCCGGCGGTGGTGAGCAGGCCCGGGTCCGGGACCCCGATCAGCTCGAGCGCCAGGGCCGTGGAGATCCGCGAGAGCGGGATCACCACACCTGCCGCCACCACCGCGAGCAGCACCACGACCGGCACCACACCGCGGGTACGCAGCGCTCTGACGGTGACGGGGGCCTTGGACGAGGGTGCCTTCGACGGCGGCGACATGATCACTATCGTAGGAAGCGGGTGCCGCCCGGTCCGATTCGCGCCTGTTCTGCGCACCCCCGCGCCCAGCGACGCCTCATGCGGGCCGTCCACCCGCCGACGAACTAGCGGACCGCTCGCATGCGCCCACTCGGCCGCCGCTCCTTCGGACTCCGGGTCCCAGCTGAGCAGTCTCGGGTTCGGGCGGTCATCACGGCGGCCGGATAGCCTGCCGAGGCTTTCAGGGTCGCACGTTCACCCGTAGTGGTGGCCGCGCCCGCCGATCCCTTCATTCCCGCCACGACGAGCCAGTCCGCTGACTGATATGCACGACCCAACGGTCAAAAATGGGAACCGTTCATCTAGCGGGTCAGGCGTGTCGGACTGCGGGAGATTCCCGGTCACGCACGGCGGCGGTCTCCAGTTGAATGGTGGCATGGTCGATGGAGACGGGGAAATGCTCCTTGACGCAGGTGAGGATCTCCTCCAGGATCTGCGGTGCGTGACCGGATTCGAAGCACTGATCATCGATCACGACATGAGCGGAGATGACCGGCAGGCCGGTCCCGATCATGGATGCGTGCAAGTCGTGCACGTCCCGAACGTGATCCAGCTCCAGAAGGTGTTCTCGGACCTCATCCAGATCGAGTCCCACGGGGGCGTACTCCATCAGCACCCGGATCGTCTGTCGCAGTAGCGTCAACGCTCGCGGAATGATCAAGGCTGCGATGAACAGCGCGGCAATGGTGTCGGCTCGTTGGAAGCCAGTGGTGTTGATGACGATCGCTGCAACGATCACCCCCACCGACCCCAGAGCGTCGTTGAGCACCTCCAGAAATGCCGCTCGCATGTTGAAGTTGTCTTCTCGCCTGGAGGCCAGCACCACGATGGCGGCGATATTGGCCACTAGGCCGATCACTCCGAACACCAGTAGCTCGGTACCGGGCACGTCCGCGGGCTCGAAGAGTCTTCGAACGCCTTCGATCGCGGCATAGCTACCGACGACGATCAGCAGGACGGCCTGCCCTAGTGCGGCGATGATCTCGATCCGGGCGAATCCCCAGGTCCGCTTACTGCTCGGTGGCCGCAGCATCATCGTCGCGGCTATGACAGCAACCAGCAATCCCGACGCATCAGCCAATGCATGAGCGGTGTCGGTCAACAGCGCGAGACTGCCAGTGACCACGCTGCCCACCGCTTGGGCCACCACGATGCTCGCGGTGATGCAGAACGCGATAAGCAGCCGACGACGCCTCCCGCGATCGGTCTGCTGCGAAGGACCCCCAGCACCATGGTCGTGACCGTGGCTATGCGCCATCTCGACTCACTCCTGCCTGAGGTCCCGGGTCGGGGTGATTCTGGTGATCGCGCAGCGACGGCGAGACCCCGGACGCACTCACCAGCGCATCGGCGGCTTCCACCAGGTCCGCCAGCCGGGCCGGCTCAGCCAGCGAGAACCACGAGGAGCGCCCCTCGATCCGCATCGTGACCAGTCCGCAGTCCCGCAGACACGCCAGGTGCTTACTCACCGTGGACTGCGCCAGATGCATGTGATCGACCAGATCACGAACCCGATGTTCACCACTAACCAGATGCTCCAACAACGCCAGCCGAGTCGGTTCCGCCAGAGAATGAAACAACGCTGCATAGGTGTTTCGATCCTCGCACGTCACCAATCGGGCACCCCATAATTAATCGCCATGAAGCGATAATAGCACCGTCTAGCGATATAGAAAGGTGGATCTCGGACCTCTGTCTCCGCAGTTCTCTTTGCCCAGGCGCGCCTTGCAGCTGATGCGCTGGTCGTCGATGCCGGGTCCCAGCACCGGGTCCCAGCACCGGGGCCGTCCGGTTAATACCGAGTTGCTGTGGTGGTTGCCGCCCGTCTTTTCCGGCGGCGATGCGGCGCGGGATACGCGGGCGCAGGGTCAATGAGGCAGCGGTGCCGGCCGGTGAATGTGTCGACTGTCTTCGTGGTCGGCAGTTGTTGTGCTCGGGGGTCGCTCGAGCTGCCTGGTGCGTGCGGCACGCAGTCCGTTGAGTATGACGAAGACTTCGGCGACCTCGTGGACCAGGACGACGGCTGCGAGTCCCAGGATTCCGGTGATCGCGAGAGGAAGCAGAACGACGATGATCGCCAAAGACAGGAGGATGTTCTGATTGATGACGCGACGACCGCGGCGGGCGTGGTCTATGGCGCGCGGGATCAGTCGCAAGTCATCGCCGGTGAACGCGACATCCGCTGACTCGATCGCTGCGTCGGAGCCGGTGGCCCCCATGGCGATGCCGATGTCCGCCGAGGCGAGCGCGGGGGCGTCGTTGACACCATCGCCGATCATCGCCACTGGCCCCCGGCCGTCGCCGCGCAACTGGGCGATCGCCTGCGCCTTGTCCTGCGGACGCAGCTCGGAACGCACGTCGGTGATCCCCGCCTCGACGGCCAGTGCATCAGCGGTGCGGGAGTTGTCGCCGGTGAGCATCGTCACGCCCATGCCCCTCGCCGCGAGTGACGTCATGGCTTCGCCTGCCTCTGGACGCAGCTCGTCGCGCACCCCGATGGCCCCGACCGGGCGGTCGTCGCGGTGGACGATCACCACCGTGATGCCGCGGTGCTCCATGGCGCGAACGTGATCTGCGAGAGGGCCTGGGTCGAGCCAGCGCGGGCTGCCGACGGCGATGTGCACGCCATCGATGAGGCCGGCGATTCCCGCGCCGGCGGACTCGGTGACCTCCGATGCGGCGGGGACGTCGGTAGCGGCGGCGGTGATCGCTGAGGCCAGTGGGTGGGTGCTGTGGGTTTCCAGAGCGGCCGCCCAGCCGAGGACCTGGTCCTCGGCAGCGTTGCCAGTGGTGAGGACGTGCGTGACGGTGGGCTGGTTGCGGGTCAAGGTTCCGGTCTTGTCCACTGCTACATGCCGGAGGTAGCCCATGCGCTCGAACGCGGCACCCGATTTGATGATCACCCCGAACTTACTGGCCGCACCGATCGCGGAGACGACCGTGATCGGCACCGAGATGGCCAGTGCGCATGGCGACGCTGCGACCAGTACCACCAGTGCTCGCTCGATCCACAGTCCGGAATCTCCGACGATGGAGCCGATCAGGGCGACCAGGGCAGCCAGGATGAGGACACCCGGCACCAGCGGGCGGGCCAGGCGGTCGGCGATGCGGGCCCGCTCCCCCTTTTCTGTCTGTGCCTGCTCAACCAGTTCGACCACTGTGGTCAAGGAGTTGTCTGTCCCTGCGGCGGTGGCCTCGACCTCCAGGACGCTGGCGGTGTTGATCGAGCCGGCCAACACCGCGTCACCGGGTCCGACCTCGAGGGGGATGGATTCACCCGTGATCGCCGAGACATCCAGGCTGCTCTTCCCGACACGAACGATCCCGTCGGTGGCCAGACGTTCGCCGGCGACCAGACGGAGCACGTCGCCCCGCTCCAAAGACTCGACGGGCACGGTGCGGGTGGACCCGGTGGCGCCCAGGACGGTGGCACTAGGCGGAATCAGCGCCAACAGGGCCCGCAGGCCCGAGCGGGCCTTGTCCATCGCGCGATCCTCCAGCGCCTCGACGATGGAGTACAAGAAGGCCAGGGCGGCGGCCTCCTCGATGAACCCGAGCGCGACCGCACCCGTGGCGCTGATCGTCATCAACAAGCCGATACTCAACCGACCCCGGGACAGCAGACCCCGCACCGCACCCGGAACGAACTGCGAAGCACCCAGAAGTAGAGCGGTCCAGAACAGCCCCGCTGCCGCCGTCTCCGAGCCGGGGCCGTCGGCCAACCACTCGAAAATCACACCAAGCAGGAGCGCCAGTCCGGAAAACACCGGAATGAGCACGGCACTGCTGCGCCACCACGAAGCAGACTCCTCGCTGCCGGTCACCGGCCCGGCTGGCTCGCAACCACACGCAGACGTCGTCATCGACGACCTCCCTCGGAGTTGCAGCAACCCTCGACCGGGCACTGCGTATCTAGACACGATGCGCCCTCGTCGACGGCAAGAGTCGTCTCAACCAAGGCGCTCAACGCGCGTGCCAGATGGGCGTCGACGATCTCGTACCGATTCTGACGGCCCTCAAATGACGACGGACACGAGAGACTGCCCGTAGGCGGTCACGAAGGTGCCCGCTGGCGGACGTGAGAGTTGCCCGCTGGCG
>NZ_JBIQES010000023.1:0-17378 GCF_045369825.1 Dietzia sp. 179-F 9C3 NHS | reverse complement strand
TCACCACAGGCCCCACACCGCAATCGGGAAGCTCCCACCCATCAGCCGGATCTCAAACAACCTGGCTGGGCAGTACAGCTAGAACGCGTTCCAGTATCGTGGACGCATGAGCGCCCTCGACTTCGACTCCACCAGCAAGACGATCACCGCCGGCCGCTTCGAGCTGCACTACCACGAGGCGGGTCACGAGAGCATCGCCGAGCCCGAGGCCCAGGTGCCCGTCCTCTTCCTCCACGGCTCGGGTCCCGGCGTCACCGCCTGGTCCAACTTCGCCGGCAATCTCCCCGTCTTCGCCGAGCGCTTCCACACCATCCTGCTGGACATGCCGGGCTTCGGGAAGAGCTCGGACCTGGAGTGGGAGAAGGCCTACCCGATGATCGCCGCCGAGGCGATCGACGCGTTCTGCGAGGCCAAGGGCATCGCGCAGGTGGACATCGTGGGCAACTCGATGGGCGGCAACGTGGCCTGCGAGACCGCGCTCGCGTACCCGCACCGCGTCCGCAAGATGGCGCTCATGGGTCCCGGCGGCCTGGCCGCGCCGCTGTTCACCCCCGAGCCGAGTGAGGGCTCGCGCCGCCTCTTCGAGTTCCTCGGCGACCCTTCGGACGAGAAGATGTCGGCCTGGGTCGACACGATGGTGGGCAACAAGAAGGTGGTCTCCGACGAGCTCATCCGCCAGCGGACCGAGGCCGCCACGGCGCCCGGCGCGGTGGAGCGCATGTACGCGATCTTCGGCTCGATCCTCAAGCCCGAGAACTCCTACACCCCGCTGTACGCCCGGGCCTCGCAGATCCGCCAGGAGACCCTTCTCATCTGGGGCCGCGACGACCGTATGCTGCCCTACGAGCAGGCGCACTTCGCGTTCCGCCAGCTCCCCAAGGCCGAACTGCACGCGTTCTCCCGCTGCGGCCACTGGGCGATGATCGAGCAGAAGGACAAGTTCGAGCGCCTGGTGATCGACTTCTTCACCCACTGACCCGGCGATAGCCTGGCGAGCATGACCGACGAGAAGCAGCCCGACCCCACCGAGCAGTCCCCGCCCACGGATCCGCAGACCGGCGAGGACCTGTCCTGGCGTCGGCCCGCCGTGGCGATGCTGCTCTTCGACCGCCCCGCCCCCACGTATCGCGAGGTCGGGGAGGTGCTCGCCGAGATCTTCGAGGGCACCTACGAGGTGGACCCGGGCCGCGACGACGACCCGACGTCCGCGGTGACCATCGAGGACGCGACCGTGTTCGCCACCCCCCTCGACGAGCCGATCGCGGACGGGGAGGCCTCCCGCTACACCAACGACCTGGCCGTGTGGAACGGCGGTGAGGCCGTGGTGGACACGCACCGGTCCCAGGTCGTGGTGGCGGCCATGCGCCTCGGCCCTGTGGGGGATGACGGCGAGCCCGGCGATCCCGAATACATGGACCCGCGCCTGGAGGCCCTCCGCTGCGAGCTCGCGGTGGCGCACGTCGTGGCCGCCCTCACCGCGCTGCCCGGCGCGATCGCGGTGAGCATCGGCGGCGCGGCCACCACCCTGCCGGCGGCCGCGTACCGGGACTTCGTGGCGGGCAACCCCATCCCGGTGCCGGCGCTCGTGGGCGTCCGGGCCGGGATGCAGTCCGAGTCCACGTCCTGCGCCTATACGTCCGGCCTGGGCCGCTTCGGCCGACTGGACCTCGAGCGGCTGGACGTGGCCGCCCCTCCGGGCGCGGTGTACGGACAGATCTGCGACCTGGTGGCCTACACGCTCGGCTCCGGGACGCTGTTCCAGCCGGGCCAGGCGCTCGAGGTGGGCGGGCCGGAGCAGCTCCTCACCTCGCTGGAGACCTCGCCGTTCACGGGCCTGCCGGCCCTGCGACTCACGCCGGCGTCAGCGGGCGACGCCTAGTCCGCTCCACGACGAGCCGCGTGGTGGCCGCCAGCTGGAACGGCCGGTGGACGGGCTCGATCCGGCTGGTGAGCCGTTCCTTCTTGAGCTTGGCGATCACGCTGCGCACGAGCTCGGGCAGCGGGTTCCCCGCGTAGTCCACGAGCGGGTAGATCCGCACCTCCGGCGCGACGCGGGCCATCTCGACGATCGCCGCCACGTGGTCGGCCGTGTCGAGGCGGTCGGCGTAGGTGAACAGCAGGTGCGAGCACAGCACGAGGTCGGCCGAGTCGTCGGCCAGCGGCAGGCTCGGCAGGGCGCCCGCCACGTAGCGCTCGGGCGCGGCGTCGAGGTCGGCGAGCATGCGCTCGGCGGCGGAGCGGCGCAGGGCCTCGTGGCCCACGATCCCGCCGCGCACGTCCCAGTCGTACTCGAGGTCGAGGTCGTGCTTCTGCTCCAGCGACCGGTCGAGGTCGGTGAGGATCCGCCCGCGCAACTCCTCCGACCCGAGCGCGTACTGGGGGTCCACGGCCCTCGCCTCGCCACCCGCCGCGCAGATCTCGGCGACCGCGCTCGCGGCGCCGCCCGGGCAGTCGAGGATCCGCCGCCGCAGGTCCGCCTCGTCGAGCCCGAACATGTCGGTGTACTCGGCGAGCGAGCGGGCGCTCACGAGGACGTCGGCCTCGGCGAGCGGGGGGTGGTTGGTGGTGTGGGGACTCGCGGTCACCGGGGTCTCTCCTGGGTCGAGCACTGGTCGGGGGTCGTGCGGGCGCTCCCCGGGTCCGACGTGGACCGTCCTCCTGGCAACCGGGCGGCCCACCGGATCCCGGCGGGCCGCTTGCGTCATGTCGTCGGCATGACCGCGTCGGCGCCCGCGGGGTCGCGTCGCCAACACATGAGCACGTCGTGGTTCACACCCCCACCGTAACAGTGGCCCCGGCCACGCGACACCGGATCTGAATGGCCGTCAACATCGGTTCGGGGAGCCGCCCGCCCGAGCAAATGACACACGTTATAGTTTTGTCCACGACGATCAGATATCAGATTTTTGGACCCGCCATCCTGGAGTTCCCCGTGACCGCACTGTCCCCCGCCCCGTCGGCCCCGCGCCGCCGCCGCACGCTCGCCGGCGCCGTCGCGCTGGGCCTCGCCGCCGCCCTGGCCCCCGCCGTCACCACCGCCGCGGCCCCGGTGGCCGCCGCGCAGGGCTCGTCGAACATGCCGGACCGCTCGGCCTTCTACACCCCGCCGGCTGACCTACCCGCCGAGAACGGGGCGCTCATCCGCACGGAGCCCATGACGGTCACCCCGAGCCTGCCGGACCTGGTCAACGGCGGGGCCCTTCCGGCGGATGCCCGGCGGATCATGTACCGCTCGACGGGCGCCGGCGGCGGACCGGTCGCCGTCACGGGGACGTACCTCCAGCCCAAGGCGCCGTGGCACGGTCCCGGACCGCGCCCCCTCGCCGTCGTCACCCCCGGCACCCAGGGACAGGGCGACCAGTGCGCGCCCTCGCGGTCCATGGAGGTGGGCCTCGGCGTCCGCACCGCGCCGCCGTCCATGGCGGCCGGGTACGCGCTCCTCGACGCCTACTCGATGCTCGCCGGGGGCTTCGCCGTGGTCGTCACCGACTACGAGGGCCTGGGCACGCCCGGCCACCACCCCTACGTCAACCGCGACTCCCAGGGGCGCTCCGCGCTCGACGCCGCGCGAGCGGCCGTGCGGCTCGACGACACCGACCTCGCGCGCGATTCCAAGGCCGTCGTGAGCGGCTACTCGCAGGGCGGAGGCGCCGCCGCGGCCGCGGGCGAGATGCAGCCGACCTACGCACCGGACGTCAACCTGGTCGGCATCGCCGCCGGCGCCCCGCCGTCGGACATGCTCGGCACCCTCGAGCGCGTCGACGGCGGGCTGCTCACCGGCGCGGTGGGCTACGCGATCAACGGCATCCTCCAGGTGCACCCCGAGCTGCGGCCCGCGTTCGATCGACAGCTCAACGACGAGGGCAAGCGCATGCTCGACGTGGTCTCCGGCCAGTGCGTCGCCGAGACCACCGTCGCCTACGGGCTACGCCGCACCACCGAGTTCACCAAGAACGGCCGCTCGCTCGCCGACGCCGCCCGCTCCGAGCCGGAGATCGTCCGCGTGCTCGAGGGCTACAACCTCGGCACGGTCGCCCCGACGGTCCCCGCGCTCGTGCTCATCGGCCGCAACGACGACGTGGTCCCGCACCACACCGTGGAGAACCTCGTGCGCAACTGGTGCGGCCAGGGCACGCCGGTGCAGATGACGACCGTCGAGATCCCGCCGCTCGCGCCCGGGCTGCTGCTCGACCACGCCGCACCGATGCTCGCCGAGCGCTCCACCAACGCCCGCTTCCTCCTGGACCGCGTCCACGGGGTGCCGCCGGTGAACAACTGCGGCACCGTCTGAGACGCGGCACCGGGGCCTCGCGCGCGCCGCGCCCTACGGCAGGTTGTGGTGGAAGGCCTGCTCCTGGGTCAGACGGGAGATGCGCCAGCCGGCCGAGGTGCGCTCAAAGGCGAGGTCATACCAGAGGCCGTAGAAGAGGACCTGCTGGTCCTTCTCACTGGTCGGCTTGAGCGCCATCGGGTTGAAGCACATGCAGCGGCCGCTGGCGTCGTCCGGCCCGGTCGCGTGGTCCAGGCGCACCGCGAGGTTGCCCACGAGGTGCTGGGTGGAGGCGAAGATCGGCAGCGTCTCGCTCAGCCAGGCCCGGATGGTCGGGTAGTCGCCGGCCGGGCCGCCGGACGCCTCGTAGCTGAGGTGGGCGTCCGGGGTGAACACCGAGTCGAGGCCGTGGAAGTCGCGGGCGTCGATACAGGTGGCGTAATGGGTGACCAGGTCCTGGAGTTCCCAGCGGTCGGACAGTTCGGCCAGTGTGCGAGTCATGGGAATGAGGCTAACGTGGGGGTCGTGCAGCTCGAAGAGGAAAACCGCGCCCGACTGGCGATCCAGCAGCTCAAGTACCGCTACTGGCGGGCCTGCGACGCCAAGGACCCGGACGGTTTCCGCGCATGCTTCGTGGCCTCCGGCGGCGTCCTGGACTTCGGGCCGCTCGGCCGGACCGACCCGGACACGATGGTCGGGATCTTCCGCCAGATCGCGCTGGCCACCGCGCCCGACGGAGGCCCGCGCGTCCTCGACATGCACCACGGCTTCATGCCCGCCATCACCGTCGAGTCCCCGGGCCCGGGCGGGCCGCCGACCCGCGCCACCGGCACGTGGACCCTGCAGTTCCGGCAGGTCGACCGCGTGGCCGGCACAGAGACCGTTTCCACCGGCGAGTACACAGACGTCTACGTGGTGGAGGAAGGCCGCTGGGTGATGGCCGAGTGCCTGTTCACGCCCGGGTGGTCGATCACCCGCCCGCTCGACGGCGCCACCGTCACGGTCCCGGAGACCGCCGGCGCGGAGGCGGTATCGTGACCGGCGCCGACGCCCCGGGCCGGGCACCCGGCGCCCCACGCGTCGCCCTGGTGACGGGTGGCAGTCGCGGCGTGGGCAAGGGCGTGGCCACCGCGCTCGCCGCCGCCGGGTGGACCGTCTACGTGACCGGCCGCTCCGTCGAGCGCCTGCAGGGCACCGTCGAGGCCGCGGCAGACGGTCCCGGCGAGGTCCGCGCGCTGGAGTGCGACCACGGCAGCGACGAGCAGATCGCCGCCGTGTTCACCCGCATCGCCGCCGACGCCGGGCGCCTGGACCTGCTGGTCAACAACGTGTGGACCAACCCCAAGGGCTTCATGGGCTTCAACGGAAGGTTCTGGGAGCGGCCCGCCGCCGACTGGGACGCGCTCATGGGCATCGGTCTGCGTGCGCACTACGTGGCGTGCTGTGAGGCCGCGAAGATCATGGTCCCGCAGGGCTCCGGCCTCATGGTCAACGTCTCGTCCTTCGGCTCGCGCGCGCCGTTCCACACTGTGCTCTACGGCATGAGCAAGACCGCCCTGGACAAGATGGCCTCGGACATGGCGCACGAGCTCGCCGGCACCGGCGTCGCCACCCTCTCGCTGTGGCTGGGGCTCATCCGCACCGAGCTCATCCTGTCGCTGGGCTTGGACGACTTCAACGGCTTCCCGCTCGACCGCGCCGAGGACCCGACCTTCGTCGGCCGCGTCATCGATGCGCTCACCCGGGACCCGGGCCTCGCGGCGATGAGCGGGGCCACCGTCATCACGGCGGAGTACGGCAGAGAGCACGGCATCGTCAACGACGACGGCGAGGTGCCCCTCTCCCATCGGGGCTCGTTCGGCGGTGGCCCGCTCTTCCCGCCCGTCACCGACGCCCAGCTCGGCATCGAGACCGTCGACGAGGTGGCCGAGGCCGGCGGCCACAACGGGTTCGCGGGCGGGTAGTCGTGACCGCCGACGACGTGTCCGGATCGGGCGATCCCTACGAGGACGACCCGCTCGAGCGCCTCGAGCGCAACGAGCGTCAGGGTTCGCTGGCTATCCGCTACGTCTTCGGCTCCCTCCTGGCAATCGTGCTGCTGGCGTTCGGTATCGTCGCGACGGTCGACGTGACCGGTCCCGAGTGCCCCGACACCGGCGCCCTCTGCTTTACCGCCACCCGCGTCGAGGTGGTTCTGCTGCCGACCCTGCTGGGGGTCGGCCTCTCGCTGTTCTCGGCGTGGCGCACCTACCGCACGTGGACACAGCACATCCGGTGGCGGCCGTGGCTGTTCGCCACGTACGCGATGTGGATCATCACCACCGGCTACCTACTCGTCTCGTCGTCGGCGGTGTTCGCGCAGGTGGGCGTGCAGTAGCGCTCAGGGCCGCCGGGCCTCACGGCACGATGTTGATCATCTTCCCGGGCACCACGATCACCTTCTTGGGCGCGGCGCCGCCGAGGTTGGCCTGCACCTTCTCGTCGACCAGTGCGGCGGCCTCGACATCCGCCGGCGAGGCGTCCGCGGGGACGGTGATCCGGGCGCGGACCTTGCCCTTGATCTGCACCGGGTACTCCACGGAGTCCTCGACGAGGTACGCCTCGTCGTGCTCCGGGAACGGCCCGTGCGCCAGCGAGTCCGCGTGGCCGAGGCGCGACCACAGCTCCTCGGCGACGTGCGGGGCGACCGGCGCCACCATGAGGACAAGCGGCTCGACGACCGCGCGCGGCGCGCCCGGCCCCTCGGTCGGGTAGGCCTTGGTCAGGGTGTTGACGTACTCGATGAGCTTGGCGATCGCCGTGTTGTTGCGCAGGTTCGCCAGGTCGTCGCGCACTCCCGCGATGGTCTTGTGCAGGGCCTTGAGCACGTCGTCCGGCGCGTCCCCATCGGTCACGCGGACCTCGCCGGTGGCTTCGTCCACCACCACGCGCCACAGGCGCTGGAGAAAGCGGTGGGCGCCCACGACGTCCTTGGTCGCCCACGGGCGAGAGGTGTCGAGCGGGCCCATCGACATCTCGTACACCCGTAGAGTGTCGGCGCCGTAGGCATCGCAGATCTCGTCCGGCGAGACGGAGTTCTTGAGCGACTTGCCCATCTTGCCGTACTCCCGGAACACCTCCTGCCCGTCCAGGTGGTACTTGCCGTCCTTCTCCTCTACGTCCGCGGCGGGCACGTAGACCCCGCGCGCGTCGGTGTAGGCGTAGGCCTGGATGTATCCCTGGTTGTAGAGGCGACGGTAGGGCTCCTCGCTGGTCACGTGGCCCAGGTCGAAGAGCACCTTGTGCCAGAACCGCGAGTAGAGCAGGTGGAGTACCGCGTGCTCCACTCCACCGACGTAGAGGTCCACGCCGCCCGGGTCGCCCGCGCCGTGGAGGTCCGGCCGCGGGCCGGTCCAGTAGCGCTCGTTCTCCAGGTCGCACAGCGCGTCCGGGTTGGTGGGATCGATGTAGCGCAGTTGGTACCAGCTCGAGCCCGCCCAGTTGGGCATGACGTTGGCGTCGCGGGTGTACGTCTGCACGCCATCGCCCAGGTCGAGCTCGACCGTCATCCAGTCGGTGGCCTTGGCCAGTGGCGGCGAGGGCACCGAGTCGGCGTCGTCGGGGTCAAAGGAGACGGGCTTGTAGTCCTCGACCTCCGGCAGCTCGACAGGCAGCATCGACTCGGGCAGGGCGTGCGGGACGCCGTCGGAGTCGTAGACCACCGGGAACGGCTCGCCCCAGTAGCGCTGGCGGGCGAAGAGCCAGTCGCGCAGCTTGTACTGCACGGTCCCCTCGCCGGTGCCCTGGCCCTCGAGCCAGGAGATGGTCGCGGCCTTGGCCTCGTCCACGGCCAAGCCGTCCAGCTCCAGGCCCTCGTCGTTGCGCGAGTTCACGGCCACGCCGTCGCCGGCATACGCCTCGGCCTGCACGTCGATCCCGCTGCTGTCGGATGGCGCCACGACCTGCGTGATGGGCAGGCCGAAGGCGGTGGCGAACTCGTGGTCGCGGGAGTCGTGGGCGGGCACGGCCATGATCGCGCCGGTGCCATAGCCCATCAGAACGTAGTCGGCCACGAACACCGGAATCTGCTCGCCATTGACCGGGTTGATGGCGTACGAGCCGGTAAAGACGCCGGTTTTGTCCTTGTTCTCCTGCCGCTCCAGGTCCGACTTGAGCGCGGCCCTGCGACGGTACTCGAAGACGGCCTCGGCGGGCGAGGAGAAGCCCCCGGTCCAGCGCGCGTCGACCTCGCCGTCGTCCCCCACCCCCGGGCCCGACTCGGGCCAGAACGGGCCGGCCAGCTCGTCGACCAGCGGGTGCTCGGGCGAGAGCACCATGTAGGTGGCGCCGAAGAGCGTGTCGGGGCGGGTGGTGAACACCTCTATGGCCGTCGAGGCCACCGCGAACCGGACCTGCGCGCCCTGCGAGCGGCCGATCCAGTTGCGCTGCATCGACTTGACCTTGTCGGTCCAGTCGAGGCGGTCCAGGTCGTCGACCAGGCGGTCGGCGTAGGCGGTGATGCGCATCATCCACTGCGAGAGGTTCTTGCGGAACACCGGGAAGTTCCCGCGCTCCGAGCGGCCCTCGGCGGTGACCTCTTCGTTGGCGAGCACCGTGCCCAGTCCGGGGCACCAGTTGACCAGTGAGTCCGAGAGGTACACGAGCCGGAACGCATCGAGGACCTTCTCCTGCTCTCCCGGCGTGAGGTCGGGCCACTCCCGGCCCGCGAACTCGCCCGGCAGGGGCCGTTCCCCGGAGACGAACTCCTCGCGCAGCTCCGCGATGGGCCGGGCGCGGCCGGTGCGGGCCTCGTCGTCGTCACCCTCCCCGCCCGTCGCCGCGCCGTCCACGAGCCGGGCGGGGGCCTCCGGGTCGTACCAGGAGTCGTGGATCTGCAGGAAGATCCACTGGGTCCAGCGGTAGTAGTCGGTGTCGGTGGTGGCGAAGACGCGGCGTCGGTCGTGGCCCAGGCCGAGGCGCGCGAGCTGGCGCTCCATGTTGGCGATGTTGGCCTCGGTGGTCACGCGCGGGTGCTGGCCGGTCTGGACGGCGTACTGCTCGGCGGGCAGGCCGAACGCGTCGTAGCCCAGGGTGTGCAGGACGTTGGCGCCGAGCATCCGGTGGTAGCGCGCGAAGACGTCGGTGGCGATGTAGCCCAGCGGGTGACCGACGTGCAGGCCCGCGCCCGAGGGGTACGGGAACATGTCCTGGACGAACAGCTTGTCCTCCGGCACGCCCTCGCCCGTGGCCAGGTCCCCCACCGGGTTGGGGGCGTGGAAGGTGCCGCGCTCGGCCCACTCGGCCTGCCAGCGGCGCTCGATCGCGCCCGCGAGGTCGGCGCCGTAGCGGTGGGCGGGCCCGGCCTGCTCGGCGGGGGCGGCGGTGCCGGTCTCGTCGCTGGTGCTCACGGTCCTCTTCTCTCCTGGCCTCGCGGGATTCGCACGGGACCCGTCAAGCCTAAGGCCTCCCGGCCCGGCGGGCTCCCCCGGCCGCGTGGTCGCGGGGCGGTGGCCGGCTGGGAGATCCCGGGAGCCGGGCGTACCCTGAGGTGCGTGAACGCAGCGCTCGTGGTGGTCGTGGTGCTCCTCGTGGGGCTCACCCTGGTGGTCGGGGCGACCGGCCTGCTCGGCCTGCTGGGGCGGCTGCCCGGCAACGGCTTCCTGGGGGTGCGCACCCCGGAGACCCGCCGCTCCCCCGAGGCGTGGTCCGTGGCCAACCGCGCCGCCGGGCCGGGCTTCCTCGCCGCCGGCGGCGTGCTCGCCCTCGGCGCGGTGGGCCTCGGGCTGATCGGCGGCTGGATCGGCGCGGTGGTCGCCGTCGCCGGCGTCGTGGGCGCGCTGATGCTGCTCAACGTGGCCGGGCTCGCCGGGTCGCGGGCCGCCGCGATGTGGCAGGCGGCGCAGGACGACGACGAGGGCTGCGGCTGCTCCACCGAGGGCGGCTGCGGCGATTCCGGGCACGCCTCCTCCGCGGGGGCCGGCTGCGGGTCGGGGTCCGGTGCGCCGGCGGCCGGGGTTCCCGGGGCTTCCGGGGGTGCTGCCGGTTCGGGCGCTGCCGGCTCGGATCCCGCCGCCGAGTGCGGCGTGACCGGCGGCTGCGGCTCGTGCTCGCTCAGCGGGATGTGCGAGACGGAGACCAGCCGGGGCTGAGGCACCCGGGCCGCGGGTCGATCGGGGCGGGCCGCGCGTGTCCTAGCCGAACACTGGGACCAGCACCGCCGCGAACCCCGTCGCCGCCATGACGACCACCAGCGCGACGATCCCGATGTTGTAGCGAGCCTGCGTCTGCTGGACCTCGCCGGCGCGGACGAAGCGGTCCACCCGCCTCTCGTGCTGGCCCTGCACGCGGACCAGCGCCAGGAGCGGGACCACGACGAGTAGGGAGAAGCCGGCGGCCCACGTCCACGAGGTCTCGGCGATGAGCTTGGCCACCAGGATGATGTTCACCGACACCACCGCCCACGTCCGTGCCCAGGACAGGCTGGTGCGCTCGGGTTGCAGTCCGGCGTCCGGCGGGACGGCCCGCGGCGGCACGACGAGCCGTCGACGCGCCGGGCGGTGACCACCCCGGGACTGCTCAGAGGGAGTTTCCACCGAGCACCGCGACGATGAGCAGCACGGCGCCGATCGCGATACCGATCACCAGCAGGACCGACGCCTGCGGGACGGGAAGCGGCTGATCGTGGCGCATCGCCACCTCGATGGTGATCCACCGGCGGAACGCGACGACCGCCAGGATCGCGGCGAGCACCAACAGCGTGCACGCCAGCGGGGTGCGGATGACCGGGGTGATCTGGTCTCCGACGAACGCCTCGAGCGCCACCGCGCCGGCCACCAGGCCCAGGCTCGTGCGGATCCAGGCCAGGAACGTCCGCTCGTTGGCGAGAGTGAACCGCGGGTCCGGCTCCCGTCCGTCCCGTAGCGCCTTGGGCCGCCAGCCCTGTCCGCCCTGCGTTGTCACGGTGACGAGCCTAGCCCCGCCCGGGTCCGGCCGGACACCGCGCCGACCGGCGACAGTGGTGCAATGGAGGCATGGACCTGTTTCGACACCTCCGGATCGAGCCGTTCATCCTGGCGATCCTCGCGGCGGTCGTCGTGGCGGCGTTCCTTCCGGCGACCGGCACGGCCGCCACGGCCCTGCACTGGGTGACGACGATCGGCATCGCCGTGCTGTTCTTTCTCTACGGTGCCCGTCTCGAGCGCCGGGAACTGGTCGCGGGCCTGCGGCACTGGCGGCTGCACGGGGTGGTCCTGGCGGCGACGTTCGTCCTGTTCCCCCTGTTGGGCCTCCTCGGCACGTGGGCGCTCACCCCGCTCCTCGGGCCGTCGCTCGGGCTGGGCTTCCTCTACCTGACCCTGGTGCCGTCAACTGTGCAGTCGTCGATCACCTTCGTCGCGATCGCCCGCGGCAACGTGGGCGCTGCCGTGGTCTCGGCGTCGGTGTCCAACCTCCTCGGGGTCTTCATCACCCCCCTGCTCGTCCTGGCGTTCATGACGACCGACGGCACCGTCCGCATCACCGCCGGCGCGGTAACACAGATCCTGGTGCAACTCCTCCTGCCGTTCGTGCTCGGTCAGGTCCTCCGGGACCGCGTCCTCGCGGTGACCTCTCGGATCAAGCGCCTCGCGCTGTTCGACAAGACCGTGATCGTGCTCGTGGTCTACGCCGCGTTCTCCGAGGGGGTGGTCGAGGGAATCTGGACCAAGATCGGCGCGCCGCAGCTGGCCTGGCTCATGGCCGCCTGCTGTGTCCTGCTCGGCTTGGTGCTGGGTCTCACCGAGCTGGCCTCCCGCGCCCTGCACTTCGATGGCCGCGACAGGCGCGTGGTCCAGTTCTGCGGATCCAAGAAGTCACTCGCGACCGGCCTGCCCATGGCGGCCGTCCTGTTCGTCGGTCAGCCGGTCGGGCTCATCGTGTTGCCGCTCATGGTGTTCCACCAGATCCAGCTCATCGTGTGTGCCTGGCTCGCTGGCCACTACGGCCGGAAGGCCGAAGCCGCGGCATAGCCGGCGGCCTTCTCGGGCAGTGGTGTTGGTCACACCTGCGCGTTCTGATGATCGGCTGTTCATCTGTCCGCGATGCGTCACCCATCCGCACCTGATAACCCGCTGAGCAGGCGGAACGGTCGAGACCCCGCGACGGCCGCCGTCTTGGCAGGTCGGAGCGCGTGTTCACGCACTTAACTCGTTAGCGAACGAAGCAATTGTGGTGGACGGGTCCCACCCTTAACGTTTCCGGGGCACGAGCCAGACGTGCTCGCGCCGGCGGACGATCAGGGGGGTCGCCCGTCGCCATCACGCACCCCGGGGGGAGCTGCCCGTGAACGACGATCTCGCGCGCGGCAGCCCTCCCGGGAGGGCGGCCCTGTCCATCGGCCTGGCCGCTCTCGCTCTCCTCGGCCTGGCCGGCGGGGCGACGATCGCCTGGCTGACCGGTCCCGACCGCTCGGCCGTCGGCGGCCCGGTCCAGTCCTCCTCACACCAGGCCGGACTGGCCGCGTCCCCGACCGAGGCCTCGCGGGAGGCCCGCCCGACCACCTCGTCGACCGCTCCCGCGACCTCGACCGCACGGGTGTCCTCTGTGGCCCTGCCGACCTCGTCGTCGGCCAGGCCGCCCGCATCCGGCTCGGCGGTACCGGCGCCGGCGGCACCCGCCGCCACGCCCCCGCCCGTCCGGGTACCCGCCCCGGCACCGGCTCCGTATCGACCCGCTCCGGCTCCGGTCGCCCCGAGGGTGTCGGCGCCGGCACCGCCGCCAGCTCCGGCACCCGCACCACCTCCGGTGATCGATCTGGGACCGCGGTTGCCCGTGGTCCCCCAGACACCGATCGCCCCCAAGGAAATCCGCATCGGCTGAGAGCGCCACGTCTCCCGGCCGCCACTCCACAAAGAGAAGGACCACCCACATGATCGGCGCTGCAACTGCCATCACCACTCTCATCATCGGCGCGCTCACCGCGCTCGGTCCCATCGCCACTCCCGTCATCGGCGCCGCGGTCGCCGCCGGCCCCATGGCCACCGCCGGGACCGCGCTCGCGGGCCTCGCCGGCGCCGGGAGCGCCGCCGGTGGCTCTGCGGCTCTCGGCGGGGGTGCCGCCGCCATCGGCGCCAACCCGCACGCGAATATCGGTGTCCAGAACGGCATCAACGACGCTCTCAACCAGGCCAAGGAGAACGCGGCCGGTTCGATCAACGATCTCAATCTCCCGATCCCGCCCGTCACCTTCGGCTGATCGACCTCGCCGCGACCCCCGGCTCCCCGACTCCGGTTGGGTGCGCCGGGGGTCGCGGTGCTTGAATAGCGCGATGACCAGCGTCACCTACCTGCAGCAGACAGACCCCTCCCAGCTGCGCCCCGCAGGCAGGGCGGATCTCACCATCACGCGCGTGTTCCCCTCGGACCCCTCGTTCTACGCCCGCATGTACCGCGAGATCGGCGGCGACTGGGGCTGGGGCGACAGGCTCGACTGGACGGACGGCCGCTGGGCCGCCTACTGCGCCGACCCCGCCGTCACCACCTTCCGCGCCCGCCACGGCGACGAGGTCGTGGGCTACGCCGAGCTGCGGATGAGCCCCACCGTCGACCAGGCGGACCGGGACGGCGTGGACGTCGAGCTCGTCTACCTCGGCCTCCTGCCCCACCGGACCGGTAACGGCATCGGCGGCTGGTTCCTCTCCGAGATCACGCGGATCGCCTGGCAGGCCCCGGGATGCCGGCGCGTATGGCTGCACACCTGCGACGACGACTCCCCCGCCGCGATCCCCAACTACGTCTCGCGGGGCTTCACGGTCTACGACCGGGCCGAGACCGGCTGCGTGACCTGCACGGCCTGATCCCCGGCCGTCCCGGGGATCAGGCCCCGGTCAGCCGGCTCAGCGTCGGACCGCCCAGTCGAACGATGAGCCGTTCGGAGATCGCCCCGAAGGCCTGCAACTCGTCGTCGTCGAGCCCCTCGAACAACTCGTCGGCGAGCGCGACACGCGCCGCCGACACCTCGTCCACGATGGCCCGGGACTTCTCGGTGAGGCTCACCAACCGCACCCGGCGGTCCTCCGGGGGCGTCGACCGCACCACGTGCTCGCTCTCCACCAGCGCGTCCACCAGTGCGGTGATCTGCCGCGGCGAACAGTCCAGGTGGTAGGCCAGTTCCCGCTGCATGGACTCCCCCTCGTGCCCCAGCACGAACAGCACCTGGAGGCGGGGAAACGTGAGGCCGTACTCGGCGGCGGCGTTCCCGAACAACCCGGCCAACTGCTCGGAGAGCAGGAAAGCGCGGTCGAGAATCTCGCCCCTGGAGAACGTCATGCCTATATAGTTACCACTATTCATCATCGGGGCCGTCCCCGGTTCCCGGCGGGCCCACGACCACCCAGGAGGCGACATGGGCGTGACCATCCCGGCAGGATTCGACTTCACCGATCCCGAGCTGTTCGAGAAGCGTCTGCCCCACGACGAGTGGCGCGAGCTGCGCAGGTCCGAGCCGATCCGGCGCGTGGACAAGGAGCCCGGTATCGACGGGTTCGACGACGACCACTACTGGCTGGCCACCAAACACGCCGACGTCAAGGAGATCTCCCGCGTCACCGGCGAGACGTTCTCCGCCGGCGAGAACACCATGATCCCGCGGTTCGCTCAGGGCACCGACCGCTCGGTCATCGAGGCGCAGCGGGAGATGCTGGTCAATGAGGACGGCGAGATCCACAAGAAGCACCGGCGGATCATCTCCCGCGGCTTCACCCCGCGCGGCGTCGCCGGAATGCGGGACGAGTTGGCCGAGCGCGCCCGGAAGATCGTCACCGCGGCCGCCGAATCGAACGCCGACGAGTTCGTCACCGCCGTCGCCTCCGAGCTGCCCCTGCAGGCGATCGCCGAACTGCTCGGCGTGCCGCAGGAGGACCGGCACAAGATCTTCGAGTGGTCCAACACCATGACCAGCTACGACGTCCCGGGCGGGCTGGACAAGGCGGCCGAAGCCTCAATGCAGCTCATCATGTACGCCAACGCCATGGCCGAGGCGCGGGTCGCGGAGCCCCGGGAGGACATCGTCTCCAAGCTCGTCCACGCCGACATCGACGGTGAACACCTCTCGCCCGAGGAGTTCGGCTGGTTCGTCACGCTCTTGGCCGTGGCCGGCAACGAGACGACCCGCAACGCCACGACCCACGGCATGGTGGCGATGTTGGACAACCCCGAGCAGTGGGAGCTGTTCAAGCGCGAGCGGCCCGAGACCACCTATGACGAGATCCTGCGCTGGGCCTCCCCCATCACCCAGTTCCAGCGGACGGCCATGGAGGATGTCGAGATCGGCGGCGTGACCATTCCGAAGGGAGACCGGGTGCTGCTGTGTTACGGCTCGGCCAACTTCGACGAGGACGTGTTCGACGACCCCTTCACCTTCGACATCCTGCGCGATCCCAACCCGCACGTGACCTTCGGCGGCCAGGGCCCGCACTACTGCATCGGCGCGAACCTGGCCAAGATGCAGCTCGAGCTGATCTTCAACGCGATCGCCGACCACCTGCCCGACCTCACCGCGCTCGGCGACCCGAAGCGGCTGCGCTCGGGCTGGCTCAACGGGCTCACCGAGTGGAAGGTGGACCTCTGCCCGGTGCGGGCGTGACAGGTCCGCTGGGGTCGCTACGCCAGTAGGGCCTGCAGGATCATGTAGCCGGCCGTGCCCATCACGATGCTCGCCGCTGCGCGCCGGAGCGCAAGGTGCACAACCAGAGTCAGGGCCAGGGCTGCGGCGGCTGGTGCCCACGAGGCGAGCTCGGTGGTGGTGTCGCGGAGGGTGTAGACGACGAGCACCACCATGACGCCGGCCGGCATCGTCCGCCCGAGGTACCGGACCACGGCCGAGTTCTGCAGGCGAGCCAGCGCCACGAACGGCGCGGCGCGGAGGGCGACGGTAACGACGAACATCACGCCGAGGCCAGCGAGCAGATAGCCCGTGTCCGGGGGAGTACCGCTCATACGTCGGCCCCCCGGGCGCCGTCGCCTGACCCGGTACGCGTGTCGCCGCGGGCACTGACCGCGTACCGCGCGAGCAGCACCGCCACGAACGCGCCCAGGCCCACGACCAGCATCTGCTCGGGTGCGAGCCACGCCGCCACCAGCCCGCAGACCAGGCCGATCACCGGCGCGGGCAGGTCGCCGGAGGCCCGCCAGGCGTCCACGGCGAGCACCGCGAACAGGGCGGTCAGCGCGAACTGCAGCCCGTCCAGCCCCGGCGGCAGTGCCGCCCCGATGAGTCCGCCGATCGCGCCCGGCACCACCCACAGCGTCTGGCACGCGATCTGGATGGTCAGGGTGCGCGCGCCCGTCATCTCGGCGCGGCGCTTGGTGGCGGTGATCGCGTATGCCTCGTCGGTCAACGCGTAGACCGCGTACAGCCGCCCGATCCGCGACCGGATCGACTCGAGCGGGAAGCTCAATCCGTAGAAGACGTGCCGGAAGTTCACCAGAAAGGCCGCCGCGGCCAGCGAGTACAGGGGAGTGGCGGCCGCGAACAGGCCGATCGCGAGGAACTCCATCGACCCGGCGTAGATGAGTATCGAGAAAACCGGCGCCCACCACCAGGCGAACCCCGCCTGCGTGAGCAGCACCCCGAACGCCAGGCCGAGCGGCACCAGACCGAGTGCCACCGGAGCGGCGTCCGCGAGCCCTCTGCGGATGTCGGAACGGGCGGACCGGGACCGGGACGATGGCACGACTGGCAGTGTAACGACCCCCGGCGTACCGATCCGGAGGGCTACCGTCTGATCCACGCCCGGTGGCTCAGAACCTCTTCGAGGAAGAGGAGTCCCATGATGACCGCTCCACCCCCCGAATCGACTGTCACCTTCCCCTGGGCGGCCTTCGTCCGGGACATCGTCGCCGCCGCCGTGATCGCACTCGTGATCGGCGCCCTCTGCTACCACTTCCTCTCCCACCAGTCGTGGGGCGGGGCTGCCCACCCCGACGGCCGGGCCGGCGGGTGCCGGATCCGCGGGCGCCGGTTCGTGAGCGTCCGGCCCCAGCCACTTCGAGCTCGCGGGGGAATCGGAGTTCCGGCCTAGGAGACTGCTGAACAATCAGGGTGTCCGCCCCGCGGGGTGACCCGGGCCTGAAATACTTGGTTCATGCAGGG
>NZ_JBIQES010000022.1:0-18203 GCF_045369825.1 Dietzia sp. 179-F 9C3 NHS | reverse complement strand
TCGAGCAGAGCTACTACGCCGCTCTCAACCGAGAGCTTCAACCAACATAGGAGCGGCGGGAAACCTCGGGCGGTTCAATCCTTGATCTCACGCGGGAGCAGCTCGACGCCGTCGACATGACCCTCACCGCTCAGCAGGCCGCGGACCTGCGCTGGGGCGTCATCGATGCCCGCCGCGAATACGGGCGGTTCCACGGCTGGTGGGATCGCATTACCGCGGTCCTCGAACCGTACTGGGACGTGCCCCGGCGACGCATCACCGTCGACGAGTTCGACGAGATCTTGGAGCAGCGCAGTGAAGAGGACTGGGCTACGAGTCGGCACCGATGGGAAATCCTGCAGCGGATCTGCAACCTGCTGATTCGGGCGTCCATCGACACCATCACACCCATGCCCGGTGCTACCTACGGTATCGATGAGACCACCCTCATGGCCGCCGCACCCGACCGCGACCTTGGCACCCAACCAGGCAAGAAGCGATCCGCCATGCCCGCAGCGTCGTATTTCACCCGGGACCGCGGCGTCGTCGTCGAGCACGCCGACGGCACCAAATCCCGTGGCGGCGACAAGCGCGGCGTCGGTGTCGGTGTCACCGCGCTGTCGAGGTTCGGGCCCCGGCACAATCTCGTGGCCGCCGCGCCGGTGTACGTGGCGGTGGAGTTCGGCCTGGTCACCTCGGGCGATCCCGCTCGCGCGCTCGGCGCGATCGACCGCGCCCAAGCCGCCGGCCTGGCCCTGCCCGGCTCGAAGGGACGTCGGCCCCCGCTGCTCGCGATCGACATGGGCTACTCGATCAAGAGGGGTTTCAACGATGGCCTGCTCCGGCGCGGTTACTCGGCGAGTTTTCACTACCGGGAGGGCTGGCAGGGAGTGTCGATGTCGCCGTCGGTACTCAGCCCCAGCCGCGGCCGCGAGGACACCGGACCCGTCCACGCCTGGGGTGGACACTTCTGCCCCGCCGTGGCCCACCTTCTTGGTGAGAATCTTGTCGCGCGCACCGATGACATGAAGACGACCGAGCACTGGGACCGGCACGACGCGCGTCTGCGGCAGATCCTTCCCGCGAGAATGGGTGTCAACGGCCGGCCCAAAATCCGGCGTTGCGGTACCGGTCGACCGGTGACCGGTATCGATGCCCCCACCGAATTGCGGCAGACCCTCATCTGCCCGGCCGTGCAGGGCCGCGTCCAGTGCCCCCTCAAGCCCGACTCGATGAGGAGCCTGGCCGACGGTGACCGGCAGCCGGACGGCCGACCCTGGGGCCCGGAAATGCGACCGACCTGGGAAGCCGACCGCTACCTGTGCTGCCGAAACTCCCAGGTCACGGTGCCGATGACCGAACGGCAGGTCCGCAACCACCAGCCCGGCCTCCAGGCCGGGAGCTGGGAGCACATCTTCTTCCTCGAGGCCGCGCGTGCACTGACCGAGCAGCGGTTCGCCGACCTGAAATCCGCCCACGTGGGAGGCCTGGCCTCCGTGCAGACCGGGCCACGCTCGACCGCGATGGTCTACCTGGCCATCACCATGGCGATGGCCGCCACCAATCGTCGGTCCCAGGACTCCCACCTCGCCTGGCCGCGGGAGGCGAAAAATAGGTGGCCCGACCTTCGCCGCCGGCTCGGCCGCCCACCGATGGAGTCCCCACCCCTGACCTGATGCCGAGCCGCAAGGCCCCGCCGACCCCCATTGTCGGCGGGGCCTTTGGCCGTTCCAGAACAAGCTTGGGCAGGTGCCAGCCGAGATCACAACAAGGTGCCGCGTGTCAAGAAAGGCGTGGAACTCCTGGCGCTAACCCTCTGACCAGCAGTTTTCATCGGCTGCAATTGCCAGGCTTTATGAACCGCCCACCACCGAGCAGTTGGAGCTTACTTCGGCTGCGAGCGAAGCCGGCCGGAAGGCCGGTTTTCGTGCATTTGTGCTTGAGAGTTTCGCGGTAGTCAGTCGGGCCATCCTTGTGCGGGATGAGGGACATGAGGTCCCGAACCTGCCCGGGAACGCCTAGTCGGCCGAGAGCCCACGTGGACGAAGTCTTCGTCCGAGCCCTGCGACTTCTGCCGATGGAGAGGCCGATAGAGCGTCGACTCCACCCAAAAGTTCCAACTCGATTCGTGCCGAGGACGCCACCGGGCCCGCACGCTCCCACAGCTGGCGAAGGGCACCTCCTCGCCGCTGTCTCCTAGACGGCCCAGCAGCGTCCCGATCCGATCAGCCATCGAACGGCCACTTCGCAGAAGTCTGTATCAATAGATCCTGGACCTGAAGGGGCGACGTTTCATGACTCTGGAAATCACCCTGTGACACAGCGCCGATGGCGGGTTCGTGATCGTCTCGCACGGGTGTACCTCAAGGGCACGTCTGGCGCCCCTGCGCACCAAACCGAGCTCACGCCAGATATGTAAACGAGATGTTTTGCGGTTTTCGTTGACAGCCATCTGAGTTGTGGTCTACAGTCATTGCCATGAACAAGATGCGTACACAGAAGGTCCAGCCCGCCGAAACCGCCACCAACGAGAACAGAGAGCGCCCACCGTCACTACGAGGAAGGCGCCTGATCCTGATCGACATAGAGAACATCTCCGGAGGTGCGATTCGGAGCCTCGCCGAAGCGAGATGGGTGCACAGGATTCTCGACTCCACGCTCGGACTTAGACGTCAAGAGCAGGTGATCGTCGGAGTGAGCAAAGCGGGCGCGATCCACACCTGGCCCGAATGGACCTCCGCCCGGCTGGTCGTCGGAACCGGCGTCAACGGCGCGGACCACGCCCTGTTAGACGTCCTGAACAACGAGAACATTGCAGACCGATTCGACGAGGTCGTCCTCGTCTCCGGAGACGGGATCTTCACAGAGACAGTCGCCACCCTCGGCCGCTACGGCGTAAAGGTCACCGTCGTAGCTCACCGAACATCACTGGCCAAGAGGCTCCAGATGGCCGCCTCCCAGGCCGTGACCTTCACCCCCCACCAGATCAACCTCGAAGGTGCAGCATGAGCAGCCCGTCCCCCATCCCTACGTCCCTCGTCGCCGCAAGCGACATCGCCGACCTCGCCGGGGTCTCGCGTGCAGCGGTCAGCAACTGGCGCCGCCGGCACGCCGACTTCCCCAAGCAGGCCGGCGGCACCCAGACCAAGCCTTTGTACGACCTGGCCGCAGTGAAGGCGTGGCTCTCCCAGCAGGGCTACAACGTCGACCGGGTCTCTGCCGAAGCGAAGGTCTGGGCCTCGATGAACACACTCCGTGGCCCGTACTCACCCGAGCAGTCGGCCATGATCGTCCTGGGCCTCGCCGCCGAGCGGGTCATGGGAGACGACGTCCCGGCCAGCCTCGAGCTGTCACACCTGACGTCATCGCACGAAGGCGACCAGAACCGGATCGAGCAGGTCCGGCAGGTCGTCGCCTCGGTCGATGAATCCGACCTGGCCTCGGTCGTGGACTTCGCCCTCGAACGGACCGCCGGGGCCGAAGGCCGGAAAGGTGCCTGGTCGGACATCATCGGCACACGCACCAGTCATCTCCTGGCCTCGGTGGCTGCGAACCATCCCGGTGGCGTGGTGTACGACCCCGCGTGCGGAATCGCCTCCGCTCTCATTGACCTCGCCGACGCCAGCACGTTCGACGACTACATCGGCCACGACATCAACGATCGCGTTCTCGCGATCGCCAAGGTCCGAGCCGCTCTACACCGGGTACCGCTCCAGGTGGCAGAAGGCGACATCCTGCGCACCGACCCCGATCCGGGACTGCGCGCAGACGTCATCATCGCCGAGCCCCCATTCGCAATGCGGATGGAGGCCGACTCCCGACTGACCGACCCCCGGTTCAGCTTCGGAGCACCGCCAGCCATTAGCGCCGACACCGCCTGGCTGCAGCACGCCATCGCGCACCTGACAGACACCGGTCGTGCATTCATCCTCACACCCCACTCGCCACTTTTCCGCGGCGGCGCCGAAGGACAGATCCGCGCCGAGATCCTGCGACAAGGCTGCGTCGAGACCATCGTCGGCCTGCCCGGAGGGATGGCTTCCAACACCTCCATCCCCCTCGCACTGTGGGTACTGCGCCGACCGACCAACACGCACTCGGACGTGCTGTTCATCGACGGCTCAGACGTCAACGACGCAGAAAAGCACGTCGCACGATGGCTGTCGGACGAGTCCGCACTGGCCGAGGTACGCCATGTCCGGGTTCCTGTCGATGACGTGGTCGACGACGAAGCCCAGCTGACCCCACAACGCTGGCTCGCCACCGATGAACGCTCCGCCGACGAAGTGCAGACTGCGTTCGCCGCCGCGACCACAGCGATGCGCGACGCCACCCAGGCGCTGGCAAAGGCTTCAGGGCGGATCACGTTTGCCCAAGACGCCCCCTCGCGGACCCTCACCGTCAAGGAACTCATCCGCGAAGGCGTCATCGAACGGGGCAGAGGCCGCGCAACCCGGAATCCCAGCGATGAACTCAAGGCCACCATCGTGGGCGCACGGGCGATCACCTCCGGGGAACTCCCCGACCGGGCCAATCCAGACCTGGTCAAGAACGTCGAGAATCTGTCCAAGCCCTCAGACGTCCTGGTCCTCACACAAGCTGGTATCCGCGCCCTAGTCGACGAAGACGGTGGACACTACCTGTCGCCAGTCGTCGACAGGATAAGAGTGCTCAAGCCCGACGTCGTGGATCCCCACTACCTGGCAGCGATGCTCAGCGGCTCCTGGAACACCCGGTTTCTCGTCGGCTCCACCATCCAGCGGGCCAAACTCATCGACCTCGAGGTACCCCTGGTCCCGATGGACGACCAGAAACGCCTGGTTGCAGCACTCGCTGAAATCGAGCAGCTCCGAACCGCAGCGGACACCATCACCACAGCGAGCCAGAACCTCGCATCCAACCTGATGGACGCCGTCCGCTTCAACATCACCCTCGACACAACCAAGCAGTAAGGACTAGATCTTCGTGTGTGGGGCAGGAACGCCCTGCCCCACACACCGGTAGATCTACGCCCACCGCAGCTCAGTGTCCGCCAGTGTCGGACTGGGCCGATAGCGTCTCAGCACACACTTCTTCACATAAGGACTTACCCCAGAATGCCCACCACCAACGCCGCCTTCATCTGGTCCATCGCCAACAAGCTGCGGGGCCCCTACCAGCCCAACCAGTACGGCGACGTGATCCTGCCGTTCACCATCCTGCGGCGCCTGGACGCGATCCTCGCGCCCACCAAAGCGGACGTACTCACCCAGTACGCCAGGTTGCAGGACAGCGGCATCGACCCGTTCGTAGTTCTGCGGTCGAAGTTCGGGCTGCCGTTTTTCAACACCTCGGTGTGGGACTTCGGCAAGCTCGCCGCGGACCCGGCGGGCCTGGCGGACAATCTCATCGACTACATCGAGGGGTTCTCGGCCAACATCCGGGACGTCTTCGACGGCTACAAGCTCCCCGAACTGATCGAGGATCTGGACAGAAAGGACCGCCTGTTCCTGATCGTCAAGGATTTCGCGAACGTGGACCTGCACCCGGATCGGGTCAGCGGCCACGACATGGGCTACATCTTCGAGGAGCTCATCCGGAAGTTCGCCGAGTCCAACAACGCCCAGGCCGGTGACCACTTCACTCCGCGCGAAGTCATCTCGCTCATGGTCGACTTGCTCTATGCCGACAAGGACCTCGAGCTCACCACTCCGGGCATCGTGCGCACCATCTACGACCCCGCGGCGGGCACGGGCGGCATGCTCTCGGTCGCCTATGACCACCTGGTGGAGATGAACCCCGACGCAAAACCGGTGCTGTACGGCCAGGAAATCAACTCTCGCTCGTACGCCATGTGTAAGTCGGACATGGTGATCAAGGGCCAGGGCGTGGACAACATCTACAACGGCGACACGCTCACCGACGACGGCTTCCACGCTGAACACTTCGACTTCCTGCTGTCCAACCCTCCGTTCGGAGTGGAATGGAAGACGCAGCAGAAGGCGGTCAAGGACGAACACGAGCAGCGAGGCTTTGCGGGCCGGTTCGGTCCCGGCCTGCCGCGGGTGTCCGATGGGTCGCTGCTGTTCCTGATGCATCTGATCAGCAAGATGCGGCCCGTCCGCTCCCCGGAGGACAAGGGCTCCCGGCTGGCGATCGTCCTCAACGGCTCGCCCCTGTTCACCGGCGGCGCGGGCTCGGGCGAGTCCAACATCCGGCAGTGGATCATCGAGAACGACCTGCTGGACGCGATCATCGCGCTTCCGACGGACATGTTCTACAACACCGGTATCTCCACCTACATCTGGATCCTGGACAACGCCAAGACAGACGAGCGCAAGGGCAAGGTCCAGCTCATCAACGCGGTCGAGATGTTCGGCAGAATGCGCAAGTCTCTCGGCTCCAAGCGCAAGGAACTGCGCCCGCAGGACATCGAGAAGATCTGCGAACTCTACGACGGCTTCGAAAACCACGACAACGACGACGAGGCGCCCGCCCTCTCGAAGGTGTTCCCCAACTCGGATTTCGGATACCGCACCATCACGGTGGAACGCCCCCTGCAGCTGCGATTCCACATCGCCGACGATACGGCTGACCTCGTGCTCGCCACCAAGTCGATCGCCAAGCTCGCTGCGGCCGACCAGGACGCCATCCGCAGCGCCCTCGGCAGTCTCTCGGGTCGTTCGTGGACCAACCGTGACGCCTTCGTCACCGAACTCAAAGTAGCCCTGAGGTCTGCGGGCATGGCCAAGATCGGCGCCCCGGTCATCAAGACGATCTGGACGACGATCGGCGAGCACGATCCGGGGGCCGACGTCATCACCACCAAGGGCAACCTCGAGCCCGACACCTCACTGCGCGACACCGAGAACGTGCCACTGTCCGAGGACGTCGACGAGTACTTCGCCCGCGAGGTCCTGCCCCATGTGCCGGATGCGTGGATCGACCACGACAAGACCCGCGTCGGCTACGAGATCCCCTTCACGCGCCACTTCTACCGCTACACCCCGCCCCGCCCTCTCGAAGAAATCCAGAAAGACCTGCGCCAACTCGTGACGGAAATCCAGGCCATGCTCGCGGAGGTGGGGGCGTGATCAAGACGGGCCCCTACCCGATGGTGCAGCTTCGCCGGCTGGCACGGCAGGCGAGTATCTCGTCATCCCCGATCAAGAACACCGTGCAGGCTGAATACTCGGACGGTCTCTACCCCGGATACAGCGCGAGTGGTCAAGACGTTTGGCTGATGCCTGATCAGGCCACCTTTAATGGGAATGGAATCGTCGTTAGCGCAGTGGGGGCACGGTGCGGAAAGTCTTTCCTCGCCTTCGGCCGATGGGGCGTTACAGCCAATACTGCCGTTCTTCTCCCGAGAGAAAGGGTCTCAGCAAGGTTCCTGTGGTACATACTCAACAACGAAAACTTTTGGATCAAGGGCCAGACAGCACAACCGTACGTGCAACTCGGCCCTTCTATGGCATTACCAATCCCATCACCATCGCCGCAACAACAGGTTGAGATCGCAGCGTTCCTCGACCGCGAGACCGCCAAGTTCGATGCGCTGATCGAGAAGCAAGAGCAGCTCATCGCTACCTTGCGCGATGACCGTGCCGCCACGATCACCCACGCGGTCACTAAGGGCCTCGATCCGAAGGTCGACATGAAGGAGTCTGGGGCGCGTTGGGTCGGTGAGGTCCCGGCACACTGGACGCTCGCCAAGATTAAGCACGGATTCTCTGTGGTGCTGGGCAAAATGTATCAAGACGAGATGAATCGCCCTGATGACGTGCAGCTTCCACACCTAAAAGCGGGAAGCATCACCGAGCGTGGTCTCAATCTAGAAGGCCCGATGATGTGCTGGTTCACTCCTTCGGAGGTCCGATCTCTTGACCTCCGCAAGGGCGACATTCTGGTTGTTGAAGGTGGCGCCATTGGGCGCTGTGTTGTGCTTTCGGAAGACTTAGGCGGTTGGGGCTTCCAAAAGTCCCTAAACCGGGTTCGCGCTCGCGGCAATGACAGCCCTAAATTTTTGGCTTACCTGATCGAGGCAGCAACTTTATCGGGACATGTTTCGATTCTGTGCGGCAAGGCTACGATCCCGCACTTTACAGCCGAGAAAGTTGCTGAACTGGAATGGCCCCACCCTTCGATCGATGAGCAGATTTCGATAGTCGAGTTTCTCGATGAACGCTGCTCAAAGATCGATTCACTCATCGACAAGTCGGCCGAGATGATCGAGACGCTTCGCGAGTACCGCTCCGCCCTGATCACCAATGCGGTGACGGGGCAGATCGATGTGAGGGAGGCTGTGTAGTCATGGCGCAGCATCACGAGTCCGTGCTCGAGGGCGAGATCTGCGCGCATTTGGCCGCGCACGGCTGGGAGTACTCGCCCAACGATGCCGGGTACGACCGCGACCTCGCCTTGTTCCCGGAAGACGTGTTCTGGTGGTTGCAGCAGACGCAGCCGAAGGAATGGGACAAGCGCGTCAAGCCCGCCGACCCGCCCGCGGCGCGGGAGAAGTCCAAGACCGCGCTCCTGCAGCGGTTGGCCAAGGCGCTTTCGGCAGATCTCAAGGCCGACGGCGGGACGCTGGCGGTGCTGCGGCGCGGCTTCTCGGATTTCAACGCGGACTTCGCGATGTGCCAGTTCAAACCCAACTCGGGGCTCAACGCCACCACCGCCGCCAAGTACCGGGCCGTGCGCCTGCGGGTCATGCGGCAGGTCCACTACTCCAAGGCCAGCCCGAAGAAGTCCATCGACCTGGTGTTCTTCTGCAACGGCATCCCGGTGGCGACGGCCGAACTCAAGACCGACTTCACGCAGTCGGTCGAGCATGCGATCGAGCAGTACAGGAAGGACCGCCTACCCAAGGGCGAGCCGCTGCTCGGCTTTGCCACCCGCGCCCTGGTGCACTTCGCCGTCTCGAACACCGAAGTGCACATGACCACCCGGCTCGCCGGCCAGGACACCGTGTTCCTGCCGTTTAACCGCGGCAACGGCCACCACGCCGGCAACCCGCCTAACTCGCACGGCTCGGCCTCCGCCTACCTGTGGGAGACGATCCTTCAGCGTGACACCTGGCTGGAGATCCTCGACCGGTTCATGCACCTGGAGATCACCGAGAAGCGCGACCCGGACACCGGAAAGAAGACCCGCAAGGAAACCCTGCTGTTTCCGCGCTACCACCAGTGGGAAGCGGTCACACGACTCGTCCAGGCCGCCCGCACCGAAGGGCCGGGAAATAAGTACCTCGTCCAGCACTCCGCCGGCTCGGGAAAGACCAACTCCATCTCCTGGCTCGCCCAGCGACTGTCGTCACTGTATGGCGATGACGACGACAAGGTGTTCTCCTCCGTCATCGTGGTCACCGACCGGACCGTGCTTGATGCGCAGCTGCAGGAGGCCATCCACCAGATCAACCGCACCACCGGCGTCGTGGCCCACATCGATGGGCTGACCGGTTCGAAGTCCTCAGAACTGGCCGAGGCTCTTGAGTCGGGGACCCACATCGTCGTCGTCACCATCCAGACCTTCCCCTACGCTCTGGACGCAATATCCGACCGCACCACCCTCCGAGGTCGGTCCTTTGCGATCATTGCCGACGAAGCCCATTCCTCCCAGGCTGGCGGTGCCTCCAACAAACTCAAGCAGGTCCTGTCGCAGGCCGAGCTCGACGAGGTCGCCCAGGGCGGGGCCGTGTCGGCGGAGGACCTGCTCGCAGCTGAGACCAAGGCCCGCGCCGAGGCCGGCAATATTTCCTTCTTCGCCTTCACCGCCACACCCAAGGCCACCACGCTCGAACTGTTCGGCCGCCCGGGCTCCGACGGCACGCCGCAACCGTTTCACCTGTACTCGATGCAGCAGGCGATCGACGAGGGCTTCATCCTGGATGTCCTGCGCAACTACACCCCGTACAAAACCGCGTTCCGGCTGTCCCACAACGGCAAGTCCTACGCCACTACCGACACCGACACCGGCACCGTCGCGGTCACCACCGACGGTGGCGACGACGACCTCGTGGACCGGACCGCCGCGGTGAAGTCTGTGATGAACTGGGTCAAGCTGCACCCCACGAACATCTCGCAGAAGGTGCAGATCATCGTGGAACACTTCCGCCAGAACGTGGCCTGGCGCCTGAACGGGCAAGCCAAGGCGATGGTGGTGACCAGCTCCCGCAAGGCCGCCGTTCGCTACAAACTCGCCTTCGACAAATACGTTCAAGAACACGGCTACACCGACGTCGCCGCCCTGGTGGCGTTCTCCGGCGAGGTCGCCGACCCCGAGACCGGGACCACCGACCCCTACAGCGAGACGAACATGAACCCCGGACTGAAGGGCCGGGACCTGCGGGACGCGTTCGACACGAACGAGTACCAGGTCATGCTCGTGGCCAACAAGTTCCAGACCGGCTTCGACCAGCCGAAGCTCGTGGCCATGTACGTCGACAAACGCCTCGGCGGGGTCCAGGCCGTGCAGACCCTGTCCCGCCTGAACCGGACGTTTCCGCCGTTGAAGGACCAGACGTTCGTGCTGGACTTCACCAACGATGCCGCCGTCATTGTCGACGCGTTTAAGCCCTACTACACCGCGACAACCCTGGCCGACGTCTCCGACCCGAACATCGTCCACGACACCGAACGCAAACTCGCCGGCTCCGGCATCTACGACAAGTCCGAGGTCGACGGTTTCGCCGACGCCTACCTCGCCAAAGAAGGCCACAACGCCCTGGTCAAGTGGGTCTCCCCCGCAGCCAGCCGGTTCACCAACAGAATGGATGCCGCAGTAGCCGAATCGGACGTAGTCGAGATCGACGAGCTGGAGATGTTCCGCAAGGACGCACGCACCTACGTGCGCCAGTACGAGTTCCTGTCCCAGCTGTTCGACTACGAGAACCCGTGGCTGGAGAAACTCGCCCTCTACCTCAAAATGCTCACCCCGTTCCTGGACAGCGGGCAGAGGGACACCCCGATCGACCTGTCCCCGGTCACGATCGACTACATCGGCCACCACAAACAGGCCACCCACGACGCCGCACTCACCGGAGGCACACCACTCGAACCCGCCCGTGAGGCCGGCACCGGGACCGTCCGCGACCCCGACATGGTCGCCCTCGATGAAGTGATCGACCGGATTAACGACCTGTTTGCAGGTGATCACCCTGACTCCTCCGTCCGGAACGTCGTCGTCCACATCACCGACCGCCTCCAGGAGAACGAGAACCTGCAGAAACAGGCCAAGAACAACACCCTCGCCCAGTTCTCCGCCAGCCCCGACATCGACATCGCCTTCGTCGACGCCGTCATCGGAACCATGGACTCCTCCGCAGACCTTTCAACTCAGATCCTCAACAACCCCGACCTAGCCAAACGCCTCCTCGGCGAACTCCTGCCCGGCATCTACCGGGCCCTCAGCAAGGCAAGCTGAGCCGCGGACGTGGCAGAACGGAGACCCGAGTGAGCAGTTGGTTCAGTGTTGGCATCGGCCCGGTGCGATTCGGAAAGTCCATCAAGGGCCCGTCCCAGACCTCGTCCTCTTCTTCGATGGGATGTGGTGGAGTGGCGGGGACCGCGCTGCTCGGATTGGTCATCCTGCCCTTCCTCGTCCCTTGGCAGACCACAGCAACGGTGTACGGAACGATCGCTGTCATCGCCATGGTCGTTGGAGCCATCGCGCTTGCCATGTACCTCAAGACCAAGCGATACCTTCGCCAGCGCGAACTCGAGCGGGAGGAGGGGAAACGTGAAGCGGACGAACGCAAGTTCCAGGCAGCCATCCAGAGACAGGCACGGGAAGACCAGCGACGCTTCGGAGCAGCCGCCCAGAGGCAAGCGCGCGAGGACCAGCTGCGGCTAAAAAAAGAGACGGCCACCGCCAAGAAGAAGCAACGTGCCCACCAGCGGCAAGCGTGGATAGAAGCAGGAAAGAACTCAGTCCCTCGTCTGAACCTGAAATCTGACACACCCGATTCCGAGCCTCAGCCGGATTAGCAGATTCCAGAGCCACAAAGACCCTCCAAGGGAAATTGTGCTGCGACCGCACGGACTCAACAACTGAGTGAAACGCATCCCACGCGTCGATGATCCACATCATGACATCATCGAACGAACCACCTGCTCTAACGGAGCCTGCCTCCGAAGAGCTTGCAGATCTCCCCAATAGAACCATCACCATGCACAGAGGGGTGCGACGATGCCGACAGGGCCTAGTCACTACGTACTTCGGAGGGAAAACGGTCCAGGATCACGGTGGGATGAGCCCTGCCGTTGCATGATCGGCCACGATCATAATCCCGACGGATACAGCGTTTGGGATAGCGACCTAGAGCGGTGGGACCGAGAGGAAGGCCGCTCGGGCGCCGAGCCGACCTGTCCTGCATGTGGCGGTACTGGGGCGTGCGCTCTTTGCGGACCTGACTAGGACGTAGTGGGTCCCTTCCGGATCCGGAAGGGCCGGATTACCCCACCACCCGAGGGGCGACTGAGAACGTGGCATCGGTGCCAAGCACCCCGGGCGCGAAAGCAGGAGGATTGAAACCATGAGTCTTGGAAAGTCCGTTCGGCTGTTCCTGGCCGAAGGCACTCCCGGCGGGCTGTTAACTGCCGAAATCATGAACTGGACCGGCCATGTCACCGCAGCACCACGCTCGGATCTGGCAGCCCTATTGAAGCGCTCCGAGGTCAGTCGCACCGGAGTGTATCTTCTTCTCGGCGATGACCCCGACGGGCTCAGCGGGCAGATGGCCTATATCGGTGAGGGCGACGATGTTCGCAAACGGCTCTACGACCACGGCCGGCCTGAGCCCCAAGGAGGAAAGGACTTCTGGGACCGCGCTATCGTGCTGACCAGCAAAGACGCCAACCTAACCAAGGCACACGTTCGCTACCTCGAAAGCCGCCTGATCGAGCTCGCCGCGCAAGCCCAGCGCGCCCGTCTTACGAACGGTACAAACCCCCCACGAATCACGCTTCCCGAGGCCGACGTCTCCGACATGGAGTACTTCCTCGACCAGGTCAAGATCATCCTGCCCGTACTCGGGGTGAACCTCTTCCGATCCCTCGCAACACCTCTCTCTCCTGCGGTTCCAGAGACGGGCCCTCGAACGGAAACCACGGTGTTCGAGATGACACTTAAACGACACGGACTCACTGCGACTGCCCGGGAAGTGGACGGCGAGTTCACCGTGCTCGAAGGATCCCGAGCACGACGCGAATGGTCCGGCGACGAGACGCAGTCTTACGCGCGGCTGCGAGCCAAGCTCGAACAGGACGGCACCCTCGCGCCTTCCCCTGACGACGCATCTATGTACTTCACCAGAAACTATGTCTTCAACAGCCCGAGCGCCGCCGCCGCGATCGTGGCCGGTCGAGCTGCAAACGGCCGAACTGAATGGCTCGTCCAAGGACACCGCGCCACCTACGGCCAGTGGGAAACTCAAGGCATCGACGAAGCGATGACCTCGGAGTAGGGACAAGACTCTCCATAGGGCGACAGTCGAACCGATCTGGAGCGACCCGCTCGGGTCCGCCGATAATGTGGCATTAAGTCAAACTCGCAGGTCAGAAGCCCGAACTGAACCTTCCGCCCAGGGACTGACCGTGCCGAGTCCTGCTTAGATCCGCGCCACTCACACACCGACGAACCGCCACAAGCGTTGCGCCCGCCCTGGCTTTGCGCTAGCGCATGCGCTAGCATGTAGTGGTGACGAAGGCCGACAAGCTCCGGGCAGCAATCGAGCGCAACCGGAAGTCGGTGTCCTTCAATGACTTGCACGCCCTGTGCCTGCAAGTCTTTGGCGAGCCTCGCCAGCAGGGCACCAGCCACGCGGTGTTCAAAATGCCCTGGCCGGGCGATCCCCGGGTGAACATCCAGCGGGGCAAGGACGGCCAGGCCAAGCCCTACCAGGTCAAACAAGTACTCGCCGCGATCAAGAAGATGGAGGAGCTGTCATGAGCGATATCGATGTCCGTCGCTACTCGTACCGAGTCCAGTGGTCACCCGACGACAACGAGTACGTCGCCACCGTTCTGGAATTTCCGTCGCTGTCCTACCTCGACCAAGACCAAGCGAAGGCACTGCAGGGCCTGGTGGAGGTCGTGGCCGGCGTCGTGGACGACCTCACCTCCACAGGCGAGAGCGTGCCGCAGCCGTTCGCCGAACGCTCCTACAGCGGCACCATCTACGTCCGCACCTCAGCAGAAGTCCACCGCCGGCTGGTGATGGAGGCCGCGGAGAACCACGTCTCCCTCAATCAATGGGCCGCCCAGCGACTCGCCAGCGCATAGCCCAACCAATGCGCTCGGGGCTGGGCTCGGCAGCGTCTCCCCCGTTGTCAGGACAACGCTGATCTCGCCGCTGCTAGCGCGGTCGCGACCACCGGGTGGGTTTCGGATTCTGTCCGGAAGTTGAGGTGCCAGTCGACTTTCCACGGTTGCGCTAATGGTCGAGAGACACGACCTGGAGGCTGGTCGTCTGCGATGGACTGGAGCACGAGAAGCGTGGATTTGCCATCTGCCACCAGATCGGCACCAGCGACCGCTCCGAACGCTGTGGAGCGAGTCCAGTCAGGCGTGTGCCCGCGCCGATTGAACTCGTGCTCGACTGCAAAGTCCCATGAGCTCATCGCTCGATCGATAGAGACCATCGGGTGGTACGCGAGCATGCTGAAGGTGACTTCGTCGCACTTCGCCAGTGGGTGGGTGCGCGACATCAGCGCTGTCGCCGTTTCATCCGCCACCCAGATGGACGTGACACCCGGCCCTTTCACTTTCGACCCGAGCGCGATGTCGAGCCGCCCCTCAAGCAACTGCGTTCTTACGTCCTCCCATGGCACAGTCGCCTGGTGCACCGGGACAGAGACCTCTTGGCGAATTGCCGTGAGCACGCGGCGCACCAAAGGCAGCGATGACTCGGTGACATGGACTCTCAGCCGCGTGCTGCCCCCAGCCAATTTGGTGTCAGCGACGGCGACTTGGACACGGTGCAGGAGCTCGCGTCCTCGCCTGGCCAGCATCCGTCCAGCCGCTGTCGGTTCGACGCTGCGGCTCGTCCTTTCAAAGAGCTTCACCTCCAACTTCCGTTCGAGGCGCGAGATCGCCTGGCTCAAAGCGGGCTGCGCCATCGGAATAGCCTTGGCAGCCCGGGTGAAGTTCAACTCCTGCTCCAGCTTCACCACGTAACGAAGCTCCTGGAGCGTCACATCAATCATCTCGCCATACTAAATCGGGTCCGCAAAAGTATTGGTGCCCCACGTCACACAATGGGAGGTTCAAGGCACGCAACTTGGAGGTACCAATGCGAGTCGGACTCACACTCGAAATGCGACAGTCCCCCGAACGACCTCAGCCGTGGACAGAGCTCTGGGAGGACTGCCTGTGGCTCTTTGAACAAGCCGAGCAACTCGGCTTCGATTCACTGCTGGTCCAAGAGCACTTCTTCACCGACGACGGCTACGGGCCCTCGATGCCGATTTTTCTCAGTGCTCTGGCCACCAGGACGCACTCGGCACGAATTGGATCGTATGTGTATGTCGCTCCGCTGCATCATCCGCTTGCCCTGGCACAGGAAACGGCGGTGCTGGACCAGCTCTCTGGCGGTCGTCTTGATGTGGGGATCGGGATCGGCCACCGAGTAGCCGAGTACGCGGCTTTTGGGTTCAATCCCAAGACTCGGCCCTCTCGCATGGAAGAGTCCATCGAACTTCTCAAGCTGGGATGGTCCGGGCAACCGATCACTTACAACGGCCGGTACTACACGATCGACGGTCTTCAAGTTCAGCCCACTCCCGCCCAGCAGCCACACCCGCCGCTATGGGTCGCGGCGACCACCACCCCCGCGGCTGAACGAGCTGGCCGGCACGGCGCCAACTTGGCTGGAGCCACTGTCGATCCAGAAGTCCACGAGGCCTACCACGCAGCGCTGGAGGCAGCGGGGCACGCACGGGGCTCAACCCGCGTGTCCAATCCGTGGAGCATCACGGTCACCGACCAAAACCCCGACACGGTGTGGCAGCGCAACAAGCAGCACTACTTCAATCGCTGGGACTACTACAGACAGATACGTACCGAGTTCGGCGACCCAGACCTCGACTACGGGTTGGCGCCGGCGCCGGACGCCTATCGCGCCAATGAGCTCATCGGCAACGCCGATGAGGTGCTGTCCACGCTTGAGCCCCATGTCAAGGGTCTGGGACTGACTGACCTCGTCCTGTTTGGGCCCCACCCCGGAATTGACCTCCGAACCGAAGGCATCGAATCGCTCCAAAAGTTCGCCGAAGAAGTCCTACCCACCCTCAAGACCTGGTGACCAGCTCACACCTACGGAGGACCCCATGACACTGCACATTGTTGACGCCCACATGCACTTCTGGTCCGTGACCGACAACGACTGGTACGCCGCGCTTAAACCGTTTGCCGAGCAGGTCGGTAGCGATACCCTATTCGCCAATTTCCTGCCCGACGACTACACGGCGGCCGCGCCCGAGGTGGACGTGCAGAGCTTTGTTCACGTCTCGGCCACCACCACCCCACGGATGTACCTGGACGAGACTCGCTGGGTCAATCAACTCGCTGACGACCATGGCCTCAGCCTGGGCATTGTCGGAAGTATTGACCCGACGTTGCCGGCAGACGAGATGCTCGCCGACCTGGACGCCCAAGCAAGCTCAGCCACCAGAAGGTTTCGGGGTGTGCGCGTTTTCCCCGGCCTTGACCCCGACCTCCCCGCAGCCACGGTCTTGCTGGACTGGTTGGAAACCCACGATTTCATCTTCGATCTCGTCGCCCAACCCGACACGATGGCGAACTGGACTGAAAAACTCACTCAACGCCCGGACCTGCGAACGGTCATTGAACACACCGGATGGCCCAGCGCAGTCGACGAAGCGGGGTTTGATCACTGGCGCACCGCAATAGGCGAGCTGGCTGCGCGCACAGACGCGCTCTGCAAAGTGACCGGTCTGGGCATGGCGACAATGGAGTTGTCCGAGTCCACGCTCCGCCCGTGGGTGGAAGGTGCCATCGGCGCGTTCGGCTGGGACAGAGTGGCATTCGGCAGCAACATGCCGATCGAGACCATCGCCGGTTCATACCGTCAACTGATCGACTCGATGGAAGCCATCCTCGGACACTGCTCCGACAGTGAACGAGAGCGCTTCTACCTCTCCAATACTCGTCGCTGCTACCGCCTGTGAACCGACGGACTGACCTCGTAGACACGCGTCTCTAGAACTTCTCGAACACACCTACCTCGAGGAGGTACGAACCAATGAGTAATCTTCACGATCGAGTGGCCTGGGTGACCGGTGCTGCCCGCGGGCAGGGTCTGGCGCATGCCAGGGCACTCGCGGCGGCCAGCGCCCACGTCTATCTGACAGACATCGCCAATCAAATCGACACGGTGGCCTACCCAATGCCCACCGCGCAGGACCTCGAGTCGGCGGCCGCTGGCATCCGCGACAGCGGAGGCCAAGCCACCGCGGTCCGCCTCGATGTCCGAGATCCCAATGCGGTCAACAAGTTCGTCAACGATGTGTCCACACAGCACGGTCGACTCGATGTCCTCATCGCCAATGCGGGCATCTGCGCGTTCTCCTCGATCGAGGAGATGTCCGACACACAATGGCGCGACATGATCGAGACCAACCTGACCGGCACATTCAACTCCGTGCGTGCAGCCGTTCCCGTGATGGCGCGCAACAACTGGGGCCGCATCATCGGAATCTCCTCCGGCGCCGGCCGAGGCGGAATGAGCCACCTGGGGCACTACGGGGCCACAAAATGGGGAATCATCGGTTTCCTCAAGACCCTCGCCCTGGAGGTGGGTGGCTACGGGATCACCTCAAACATCGTGTGCCCCACTACCGTCAACACACCCATGGTCATGAACTCAACCACCTGGGCACGCTTCCGGCCAGACCTCGACGCCCCCGATCTCAACGACGTAAGACCGGCCTTCACCGGGCTTAGCCCGCTAGGCGTGCCCTGGCTCGAACCGGAAGATGTCACCCGAGCCGTCATGTACCTCGTGAACGACCCCGGCCTGACCACAGGCACCGTTCTCGAAGTCAACCTGGGCACCTCCGCTACGCGCACCTGAGCCCCTCGCCCAGCCACAGGCCATGCAACGATCGAGGGCGGAAGCCACATGGATCGACAGCATCGCACCACTGCGTGAACCGCCCGAGGTTTCCCGCCGCTCCTATGTTGGTTGAAGCTCTCGGTTGAGAGCGGCGTAGTAGCTCTGCTCGA
>NZ_JBIQES010000021.1:0-20196 GCF_045369825.1 Dietzia sp. 179-F 9C3 NHS | reverse complement strand
GCCAGCGGGCAACTCTCACGTCCGCCAGCGGGCACCTTCGTGACCGCCTACGGGCAGTCTCTCGTGTCCGTCGTCAGCGCACCATCCGCACCGCCGAGGCCTTCTCCTCCGGGCTGTACCGCTGCGTCTGCGGCTTCCCTGGCACCTGCTCCTGTGGCATGAACCCATCCTTGTTTCCGAGACCACAGAACTCCACTAGACCCAGGGCGGATCAGTCCGCTTCTTCGAGGAAGGCGTAGGCCTGAAGTCGTGTCGCGCCAGCTGATGGGCCGGTTGCGCGGAGCATTGGGATGTCGACGATTCCAGGCGGCCGACCGCCGGGTGCTGTCATCGGCCCTGGGGCGCTTCGGGGGTCTCGCGCGGCGTCGCGCCATTCCTCTTCGCCCAGATCCCGACCCCTATCGCAGCCGGGACACCGAGGAGCCACGTGACAGCGCCGCCCTCCGGGGATCCCAGTCCGGAGATGAGGGCCCCCAACACGAACGCTGCGGCCAGCGCGACGACTGCAAAGCCGATCGCCCGGCTCGTCCCGGTCTTCGGCTTGGCCGGCTTGGCTTTGATGGCCTCTGGGACCGGTGCCGGGGGCCCCCATGAGTACGGTCGGCCGGAACCGAGCGGCTGAGGCTGCTGGGCGGGCTGTGTCGGCGCGATAGAAGGCATGGGCGCCGGGCTAGCATGCTGCGCGGGGTCGGCGTTCGGCCAGGGTGCTAGCTCCGGCTTCGCTACGGGCTTCGCTGGTGGAGACGGAGCCGGGCGCGACAGGGGCTTCCGCGGTTGTGGCGGAGCGGCCGTGGTTCGTCGGATCTGCACCTGCGGTGTCGGCGGCATATCGGTCGCCGCACCGTGGTCGATGCCGGTGACCCGGCTGGCGGCCTGCTTCGCTTCTCGGATGGCACGGGCGCGCACGGCGGTGGTGGTCTGTCCGAAGGCGTCTGGTACGACGTACTGGGCGTCCGGGTCAAAAGGGGCCAGTGCGGGCAGTCGGACCGCTGGGCCGTCCAGCGTGGCGTCGTCGAGCTCGTGCGCTTTGGCGGCACGAATGGTGAGCTCAGCGGCGATCCCGGACCCTTTGATGGCTCCTCGAACTGCGGTAACCAGGCCTCGGTCGTTGTTGTGCTCGACGGCGGGGAGGAACTTCTCGCTGGTGGCCTTGGTGAGTTCGCCGACTCGTTCGCCGTCGAGTCTCACCTCGGCCACCACTCGCCTGGACCTGGAGGTGACGATTTCCTCCTTGTGGAGGGTCAGGTACAGCGCGCCGGTGCCGCTCGGCGGTACGTGGTCGGCGAGGATGTCAAAGTGGTCGGCCTCTTTGGTGACCTGGATGACGGCGCCAGCGGGCAGGAGGTTGTGCGGCCGCGAAGGCGGGTCGTTGAGCGGCAAGCTCATATCGGGTTCGCCGAGGCCAAGTTGGACGCTGCCATTCTCGAACCGCCCGGACTTCTGATACCAGATCCGTCCCGGCGCGACGGCTGTCATTCCGGACCCGGCGACGCGAGCGATGACAGGCCACCAGTCGCGGTTGGTCTCGCGCGAGAAGTAGCCCACGACGTGCCCTTGGTAGCGGACGGAGATCGCCCAGTCGTCGTACGGGTTGTCCGGTTCGGGCACCAGCTCGAGGTCGACCCTGACGTCGTTGTACTCGGTCTTGGCGTTGCGGTTCCATGCGCGTCTGATCGCGGGAAGGTAGTTGGACTCGCCGACGATCTCGAAGTTCTGCCAGTTCCGGTTGACGCTCCACAGCACGTAGGTCTGGATCACGTGGGCGCGGGCCATCATCATTCTCCTTGGGCTAGGACGGTCGGCTCTGAGCCGGCATCGAGCAGGTCGGAGACGAGTTCGGCGACCCGAACCAGACCATCGGGGCTGAGGAGTTTCAGCGCAGACGCCAGCGGTTCCGCCACGCCCTGCTCGGCGTAGGCGAGCAGGTGTCGCTTCCGGGCTTCGGTAATGGTCATCGTGCTGAGCTCTTCGAGGGCGCCGGCCGAGTTGCGCAGTTTCTCAACGAGCGCGGACAGCTCGTCGGAGCTGAGAGGCTGCCCGTCGATGGGTCTCCCCATGGCGCGGCTGGAGACCAGGTTCGACTGCTCAGCACGCGAAGGAAGACGGTTGCGCCGCTCTTCTGCCGGAGGGCGCGGATCGTCGCTCCGACTCGAACTAGCTCGTGGTCTTTCAAGTCACTCCTTCAGGTCCGGCATTAAAGACCGTATCGGAACAACCTGAAACGGAGTTGGAGTCGGAGGTGCGCCGCGAGCGGGACCTGCATGAGCGGCTCGTCGATTTCACGCGGGACCTGCTGTGGGAGTGGAAGCGCCGGTTTCCAGATCATCCGCCGCCGACGCCACCCCCTTCGTTGGCGCCCTATTTCGACTGAACCTCCCCGGGGAATGGGTCAGTCGGCCGAGATTCAGGCAGTTAGCCGCGACAGCCACATGTGGGCAGATCAGGCTATGACGGCAAACGAGCCCCCGACCCATCACGGATCGGGAGGCATCCGTCATGCCCGGGGGCCGCGACTCGACACCCGGACGATAACCATTGCCACGACGAGAATCACACCGACCACCATCAGGGCAATCCCGAATAGGTCGAGACCTGCAATCGCAAACAGCCCGCCGAGAGCGAGAAAGATGACGGCGAGAAGAGTGAGAATCTGAGCTGCAGACATGCGCGAAGCATAAGCGTTCGCCGGCACGACGGCGCCCAACGGACCACCTCCCCGCACTCGCGGCACTCGCGGATGCGGTATCCGGCCTCGAGAGTGCCGGCGCGGGGCGCCTGCCAGCCGACGAGGACCCGGTCGGGGCCGAGCTCGTGGCCGCGGGAGCAGTGGGTGGGAGCGTCCTCGGTCCAGGGCACGGGTCGGACGGTAGCGGCAGGGTCGGACTTCGTCGTACGCTCGTACGCTCTATGCACGCTGGCCGTGCGCTCCGATGGATGACGACCAGGCACTTCGGTGAACAATAGAACACATGACGTGCGGCACCCTGAACAGGGAAATCCCCAGGCCAGAAATTCTCTGACCTGGGGTTTCCTTTTGTCGGGCTGACAGGATTTGAACCTGCGACCACTTGACCCCCAGTCAAGTGCGCTACCAAACTGCGCCACAGCCCGTCCGCCTCCGCGCGGCTCGCGCGGCGACCGGTCCAGATTAGCGCAGCGCTCACGGCGGAACCAATCGGGGTCCGAGCGCCGCCTACTTGCGCTGGCGGCGCTCCTTGACGCGGACGTTGACGCGCACCGGGGATCCGTCGAAGCCGAACGTCTCCCGCAGGCGCCGCTCGAGGAAGCGGCGGTAGCCGGCCTCGAGGAAGCCGGTGGAGAAGAAGACGAAGGTGGGTGGCCGGGTGGTGGCCTGCGTACAGAAGCGGATGCGAGGCAGGCGCCCGCCGCGCATCGGCGGCGGGGTGGCGGCCACGACCTCGTTCATCCACGTGTTGAGCGGCCCGGTGGGGATCCGCTTGTCCCACGAATCGAGGGCGATCTCCATGGCGGGGACGAGCTTGGCCACCGAGCGCCCGGTCTTTGCGGAGATGTTCACCCGGTGTGCCCAGGACAGGATCTTGGACAGCTCGCGGTCGATCTCCTTGTCGAGGTCGTACCGCCGGTCCTCGTCCACGAGGTCCCACTTGTTGAAGGCGATCACGAGCGCGCGGCCCGCGTCGGCCACCATCGAGATCACCCGCAGGTCCTGCTCGGTGATGGGCTCGGAGGCGTCGAGCAGCAGCACCACGACCTCGGCGGCCTCGATCGCGCCGCGGGTGCGCAGCGACGCGTAGTACTCATGACCGTAGGCCTGGTTGACCTTGCGGCGCAGGCCGGCGGTGTCGACGAAGCGCCACGTCTTGCCGCCCAGCTCGACGAGCGAGTCCACGGGATCGACGGTGGTGCCGGCCACGTTGTCGACGACCGAGCGCTCCTCCCCCGTGAGTTTGTTGAGCAGGCTCGACTTGCCCACGTTCGGTTTGCCCACCAGCGCGACGCGGCGCGGGGCGCCGTCGGACTCGCGCATCCGGGCCTTGGAGGGCAGCCGGTCGACGATCTCGTCGAGCAGGTCGCCGGTGCCCCGGCCGTGGGCGGCCGAAAGCGCGTAGGGCTGGTCCAGGCCCAGCCCCCAGAACTCCGCGGCCTCGAGCTCGGCCTTGTCGCTGTCGACCTTGTTCACGGCGAGGATCACCGGGGTCTCGGAGCGCCGGAGGGTCCGGGCCACTACCTCGTCGCCGGCGGTGATCCCCACGGTGCCGTCGCACACCAGCACGATGAGGTCGGCGGTGCCCATGGCGATCTCGGCCTGCTGGGCAATGGAACGGTGCATGCCCTTGGCGTCCTGCTCCCACCCGCCGGTGTCCTGGACCATGAAGGCCCGGCCGTTCCACAGCGCCTCGTAGGAGACGCGGTCGCGGGTCACGCCCGGCACGTCCTCCACCACGGCCTCGCGGCGGCCAATGATCCGGTTGACCAGGGTGGACTTGCCCACGTTGGGGCGGCCCACGATCGCCACGGTGGGCAGGATCTCCACCCGGTCCAGCTCGGCGCCGATCTCGTCGGCCCACTCCTCGGCGACAGCGTCCCAGTCGGTGTCGTCATCCCAGGTGCCGTCCACGGCGGCGTCGTCGGCGGGCGCGGTGTCGTCGAAGGGCTCGACGCCCTCGTTGCTCGTCACGGTGTGTTCCCTTCTACCAGCTCCACGAGCCGGTCGAGGACCTCGTCCAGGGTGAGGCCGGAGGTGTCGACGACGATGGCGTCGTCGGCGGGGCGTAGCGGGCTCGCCGCGCGGGAGGAGTCCTTGCGGTCGCGTTCGAGCACGGCGGCGAGCACCTCGTCGTAGTCGGCCTCCCGGCCGGCCGCGAGGTCCTGGTCGGTGCGGCGGCGGGCCCGGACCTCCGGGCTGGCGGTGAGGTAGACCTTGACCTCGGCGTCCGGCAGCACCACCGTGCCGATGTCGCGGCCCTCGAGCACCACCGTGCCGCCGTCCGCGGCGAGGCGCCGCTGCAGCGCGACGAGGTTCTCGCGGACCTCGGGCACCGCCGAGACGGCGGAGACGGCGCCGGTGACGCGCGCCGTGCGGATCTCCTCGCTCACGTCCTCCCCTGCCAGCAGGACGCGCTCGGCACCGGCGTCGGTGCCGATCTCCAGCGGCAGGTCGGCGGTCGCGGCGATCACCGCGTCCGGATCCTCCGGGTCGATCCCCGCGCGCAGGACCTGCAGCGTCGCCACCCGGTACATGGCGCCGGTGTCGAGGTATGCCCCGCCCAGCCGGTCGGCGAGCGTGCGGGCGAGGGTGGACTTGCCGGTGCCGGCGGGCCCGTCGATGGCGATGCGGCGCCGGACGACCCGGCGTGCGCCGGGGGCGGGCGTGGTGCTCACAGTCCCACCGCCTCGTAGAGGTCCGAGACCTCTTTCCGGCCCAGTTTGCGGAACGTTCCCGGGCGCTGGTCCCCCAGCGCGACCCCGCCGAACCGGGTGCGGACGAGCCCCTCCACGGGGTGGCCCACCTCGGCGAGTAGCCGCCGCACGATGTGCTTGCGCCCCTCGTGGAGCACGACCTTGACCAGCGAGCGGCCGTCGTGCACGTCGAGCACCGAGAACTGGTCGACCGCGGCGGGCCCGTCCTCGAGGTCCACGCCGTCACGCAACCGCCTGCCCGCGCCCTTTCCCACGACGCCGGTCACCGTGGCCAGGTAGGTCTTGCGCACCTCGTAGGAAGGGTGCATGAGGCGGTGGGCGAGGTCGCCGTCGTTGGTCACCAGGAGCAGCCCCTCGGTGTCGGCGTCGAGCCGGCCCACGTGGAAGAGCCGCTGACCGGCGTCGATCCGGTCGGCGAGCAGGTCACCCACGCAGGGGCGGCCCATGTCGTCGGCCATCGTGGTGTGGACGCCTCGCGGCTTGTTGAGCGCCAGGTAGACCATGTCCTCGTCGAGCACGATGCGGGTGCCGTCGACGCGGATCACGGCCGTGGCCGGGTCCACCTTGACGCCCATCTCGCGGACGATCTTCCCGTCCACCTCGACCCGGCCCCGGGCGATGAGCTCCTCCGAAGCGCGGCGCGAGGCCACACCGGCCTGCGCGAGGATCTTCTGGAGCCGGACCGGTGCGCCGTCTCGGCCAGCGGATTCTGTCATGGGTGCGTCACATCTCTTCGTCGTCGGAATCGTCGTCGGTGCCGTCGGCGGGCTCGGGGCCGTCGGGGTCCGTGTCGGCCCGAGCGTCCCTCCGGCGCCGGCCCACGGGTACCCGCGGGTCCTCCGCGGGGTCGTCGCTCATCTCGTCGACCAGATCCACATCCGGCAGCAGCGGGGCGATGTCCGGGAGCTCGTCGAGCGACGCGAGTCCCAATCTTTCCAGAAAGAGCTCCGTGGTCCTATACAGGATGCCCCCGGTCTCGGCATCGGTGCCGCATTCCACTGCCAGGCCGCGCGCTACGAGCGTCCGCATGACGCCGTCCACGTTGACCCCGCGCACAGCGGCGACCCGCGAACGGGTGACCGGCTGGCGGTAGGCGATCACCGCGAGGGTCTCCAGCGCGGCGCGCGTGAGGGTGGACCGAGCGCCGTCGGTGAGGAGCCGCTCGACATACGGCGCCAGCTCGCGGCGGGTGTAGAGCCGCCAGCCCTCGCCGGTGCGCCGCAGGTCCATCCCACTGCCCGCGGCGGTGAGGTCGTCGCGCCACGCCCGTAGCTCGGCGTCTACCTCCCCGGGCGTCGCGCCGGCCGCTGCGGCGAGCGCCTCCTCCGCCGTCGGTTGGTCCACCACCAGCAGGAGCGCCTCGAGCCGGGCCCGCAGGGGCGGGACGTCGGGACCGGCGGCCTCGTCGTCGTCCCCGGGCGCCCCGGCCCCCCCGGCCGTCACCTCGTCACTCACGTCCATTCGTCCTTCCCCCGGGTCACCTCGACGGCGTCCTCCCCGGTCCAGCTCACGAGTAGGTCCCCCAGCGCCTGGTCCTGGGTGAGCGCCACCGCCCGTGCGCGGTAGAGCTCCAGGAGGGCGAGGAACCGGGCGACGACGACGAGGGACTCCGTGGCACCGGAGACCAGCTCCCGGAAGTCCACCCACTCACCTCTGCCCCGGAACCGCAGCAGCTCGAGGACCCGCCCCGCCTGTTCCGGAACCGACACCACCGGGGTGTGCACGTGCGACACCCCCACCTCCTCGACAGGGCGGGGCCGGAACGCCACGGCGGCGATGGTGGCGAACTGCTCGGCGTCGACGCCCAACTCGACTTCGGGCAGCAGGCCGAGAAACTCCTCGTCTGGACCGGCCGTGCGGGGGTACGAGTGGCGGGCCGTGCGGTCGAGCTCGGCGAACAGCTCCGCCACCTGCCGGAAGGCGCGGAACTGCAGGAGCCGGGCGAAGAGCAGGTCGCGGGCCTGCAGCAGCGCGAGGTCCTCCGGGTCCTGGACCTCCCCGGACGGCACGAGGCGGGCCGTCTTGAGGTCGAGCAGGGTCGCGGCCACCACGAGGAACTCGGTGACCTCCTCGAGGTCCGCCTGCTCCCCCAGGCCCCGGGTGTGGGCGATGAACTCGTCGGTCACCGCGTGCAGGGCCACCTCGGTCACATCGAGGCGCCGCGAGTCGATGAGCTTGAGAAGCAGGTCGAACGGCCCGGTGAAGTTGGTCAGGTGCACCGTGAACGCGGACGGGTCCCCGGCCGCTGGGTCCGGCTCCGCCACGGTCACGGGCCCGGTCACCGCCCGCGCTGGATGACCTCGCGCGCGAGCGCCCGGTAGGCCTGCGCTCCCGCCGACTTCGGCGCCCACGTGGTGATGGGCTCGCCGGCGACGGTCGTCTCGGGGAATCTCACCGTGCGGGTGACGATGGTGTCGAAGACCTTCTCCCCGAACACCTCGACGACCCGGCTCAACACGTCCCGGGCGTGGACCGTGCGGCGGTCGAACATCGTGATGAGGATGCCCGTGACGTGCAGCCGCGGGTTGATCCGGTCGCGGACCTTGTCGATGGTGTCCGTGAGCAGCGCGAGACCGCGCAGGGCGAAGTACTCGCACTCCATGGGGATGAGCACCCCGTCCGAGCAGGCCAGCGCGTTGACGGTGAGCAGGCCGAGCGAGGGCTGGCAGTCGACGAGCACGAAGTCGTAGCGGTCAAGCACCGGGTAGAGCGCCCGGCCCAGCGCCTGCTCGCGGCCCACCTCGTTGACCAGCTGGATCTCCGCGGCCGAGAGGTCGATGTTCGCCGGGATGAGGTCCACGCCGTCCAGCCGCGTGCGGACCAAGACCTCCTCGGTGGACACCGTGTGGTCCACGAGCAGGTTGTAGACGGTGAGGTCCAGCTCGTGGTGGCGGATTCCGAGCCCGGCCGAGAGCGCCCCCTGCGGGTCGAGGTCCACCACGAGCACTCGCCGGCCGTACTCGGCGAGCGCCGCGGCGAGGTTGATGGTGCTGGTGGTCTTGCCGACCCCGCCCTTCTGGTTGCACATCGAGAGCACGGTGGCGGGGCCGTGCGAGGTGAGCGGCTGCGGTTCGGGGATCGCCGCGAAGCCCTCCCCGGCTGCCGGATCGTCGGACCCCAGCAGCTCAGCGCGGGAGAACAGCGCCGGATCCATCGCCCCGGAGTCCTGCGCCACTCGCTTCCCCTCTCGTCGCTCCCCGCCCCGTGTGGGGCCGGTCCCCGGTCACGTTACCGTGCTCGCGGATGGCATTCGGCCCAGACCTCGCGGAGCGTGTCGACCGTGACGAGTGTGTAGACCTGCGTCGTGGTGACGGAAGCGTGCCCGAGCAGTTCCTGGACCACCCGGATGTCCGCTCCGCCGTCCAGTAGATGGGTGGCGAACGAGTGTCGCAGCGAGTGCGGCGAGACCTCGGCGGTCACGCCCGCCCGCTCGGCCGCCCGGGCGACCACCGCCCACAGTGTCTGCCGGGAGATCCGCCCGCCACGGGCGTTGAGGAACAGCGCGGGGCCGCCCCGGACGGCGAGCGTGGGCCGCGCACGGACGAGATAGGCGCCGACGGCGTCGCACGCCGGTCGCCCCACGGGCACTACCCGCTCCTTGTCGCCCTTGCCCCGCAGGATCACCGTCCCGCCCTCGGGGTGATCCAGCCCGTCCAGGTCGTCCACGTCCAGGCCCACGAGCTCGGCGGCGCGGGCGCCGGTGGCGTAGAGCAGTTCGAGCATCGCCCGGTCCCGCAGGCGGGCGGGGTCGGTGTCCACCCCCGTGTCCCCGGACGCCTCCAGCAGGGCCACGACCTGGTCCACCGGCAGCGCCTTGGGCAGGCGCCGGGGCGGGCGCGGCGGAGCGACGGCGGCCGCGGTGTCGACGGCCGTCACGCCGTCGCGGGCGGCGAAGCGGTGCAGGCCCCGCACGGCGGCGAGGGTCCGCGCCACCGAACTCGGGGCCAGCGCCGCGCGGCCGGTGTCGGGGTCCGGGGTCGCCAGGTGCGCGCGGAAGCCCTCGACGTGCGCCTCGCTCACCGCAGCGAGATCGTCCACCCCCAGCGCGGCGAGGTAGTCCCGGTACTTGTCCAGGTCGCGCCGGTAGGCGGACAGGGTGTGGGCGGAGGCTCCCTTCTCGACGGCGAGATGGTCCAGGTAGCCGCGGATCTCGGTCGCGGGGCCGGCGGCCGGGGTCATGGCGGGCCGATCGTCGTCAACCCCGGTCCGACGCCTGGCGTGCGGCGAGGATCCCGGCCACGGCGATGCCGTTGACGATCCGACCGTCGAGCACGGCCTCCACCGCTCCGTCGAGCGACATCCACTCCTGCTCCATGTCGGCCTCCTCGTGGTGCGCCTCGGGGCGGGGCACCTCGCGCAGTCCGGTCGCCAGGTACAGGTGGACCCGCTCGGTGCAGAAGCCGGGCGAGGGGACGACCTCCACGAGCGGCCGCCAGTGCTCCGCCGCCAGGCCGGTCTCCTCGACGAGCTCGCGCCGGGCGGTCTCGAGCGGCTCCTCGCCGTCCACATCGCACAGGCCGGCGGGCAGCTCCCACAGCCGCTCGCCCACCGCGTGCCGGTACTGGCGCACCAGGACGAGCCTGCCCTGGTCGTCGAGCGCCACCACCGCCACGGCGTCGTCGTGGCCGCAGATCTCCCGGTCCGCCGTGCCGCCGTCGGGCATCTCGAGCGTGTCCACGCGCAGGCGGACGACCCGGCCGGCGAAGACCTCGCGAGTGGCGACGGTGCGGAACTCGTGGGAGCCCGGCGGTGAGGTGGACACGGGTGTCAGCTCCCGTCCGCGCGGTTGTCCGAGGTGAGCTCCGGGTCCGCCTTCTTGGCCTTGCGGCCCGAGGTCTTGGCGGCTACCTTGCCGCCGGCCTCCACCTCGCCCGAACGCCAGGGCTCGACGGGCAGGCTCATCTCGTTCTCGTAGTCCAGGGCGGCCTTGACGAACGCCGTGAACAGCGGGTGAGGGCGCGTGGGCCGCGACTTGTACTCGGGGTGGGCCTGCGTGGCCACGAAGAACGGGTGCTGCTCGGTGGGGTACTCGACGAATTCCACCAGGTTGCCGTCGGGCGAGGTGCCCGAGAAGCGGAGGCCGGACTCGGCGACCTTGTCGCGGAAGGCGTTGTTGACCTCGTAGCGGTGCCGGTGACGCTCGGAGACCTCGGTGGTGCCGTAGGCGGCGGCCACGACCGAGCCCTTGGTGAGCACCGCCGGGTAGGCGCCCAGGCGCATGGTGCCGCCGAGGTCGGCGTTCCCGGCCACGGCATCCACCTGGTCGGCCATCGTCGAGATCACCGGGAACTCGGTGTCCGGGTCGAACTCGGTCGACGACGCGCCCTCCAGACCCACCGAGCGGGCCGCCTCGATCACCGCGCACTGCAGGCCAAGGCACAGGCCGAGCAGCGGGATGCGGTTCTTTCGCGACCACGAGATGGCGCCGAGCTTGCCCTCGATGCCGCGGATGCCGAACCCGCCGGGGACGAGGATGCCGTCCACGCCGCGCAGCGCCTCGCGGGCCCCGGACTCGGTGGCGCAGGCGTCGGACTCCACCCAGCGGATGTTGACGCGAGCCTGGTGGGCGAACCCGCCGGCGCGCAGGGCCTCGGTCACCGACAGGTAGGCGTCGGGCAGGTCGATGTACTTTCCGACCAGCGCGATGGTGACCTCTTCGCGCGGCTCGTGGACGCGCGTGAGCAGATCGCCCCACACCGTCCAGTCCACGTCGCGGAACGGAAGGTTGAGCTTGCGGATCACGTGCGTGTCGAGGTGCTCGGAGAAGAGCACCTTGGGGATGTCGTAGATGCTCGGGGCGTCCGGAGTGGAGACGACGCCCTCGACGTCGACGTCGCACATGAGCGCGATCTTGTTCTTGAGCCCGTCCGGCACCTCTCGGTCGCAGCGCAGGATGAGGCCGTCGGGCACGATGCCGATCGACCGCAGGGCGGCCACCGAGTGCTGGGTGGGCTTGGTCTTGAGTTCCCCCGACGGCGCAAGGTAGGGCACCAGGGAGACGTGGAGAAAGAAGATGTTCTCGCGGCCCACCTCGTGGCGCACCTGGCGGCAGGCCTCGAGGAAGGGCTGTGACTCGATGTCGCCCACCGTGCCGCCGACCTCGGTGATCACCACGTCGGGGCGGAGCCCCTCCGCGTCCGGCGCGCTCATCCCGATGATGCGTTCCTTGATGGCGTCCGTGATGTGCGGGATCACCTGCACCGTCTGACCCAGGTACTCACCGCGGCGTTCTTTGGCGATGACCGCCGAGTACACCTGGCCGGTGGTGACGTTGGCGTTGGCGCCCAGGTCGCGGTCGAGGAACCGCTCGTAGTGGCCCAGGTCGAGGTCCGCCTCGGCGCCGTCCTCGGTGACGAAGACCTCGCCGTGCTCGAACGGGTTCATGGTGCCCGGGTCCACGTTGATGTACGGGTCGAGCTTCTGCATGGTCACCCGCAGGCCGCGGGCGGTGAGGAGCTGGCCCAGGCTCGAGGCGGTCAGCCCCTTCCCCAGCGACGAGGCCACGCCACCGGTGACGAAGATGTGCTTGGTCGCGTTCCGCGAGGCGGCTCGGTTCGGTGACAAGGAGACTCCCGTGTCCAGGCGCCGGAATGAATGATTACTGGTGTGGCTCCGGTGCTCCCCACGGGGTTTCAGGCTAGCACCGTGCGGGCCCCTCGCGTCAGGGCGACACCGCGGGGATCGCCGAAGTGGCGTCGTCCCGCATACCGTAGTGCCCCTGCTTCCGGTCCAGCTGGTCGGCGAGGGCGAGTGCGGTGGCCAGCCGGCCGGCGTCGGCGCCGACGTTGTCGACCGTCGAGACCGTGTCGTCGCCGGAGGAACGGAGCACGGAGACCGCGTCGGGGTCGCCACCACCCCCGAGTTCGGCGCCGAGCACGGCGCCCGCGCCCTCGCGGTCCAGGGCCCGGGTGAGCGCGGCGACCCGGACGGCCACCGACTCCTGCTCGACTGGCCCGGTGACGACGAGCGTGAGCTGGCCGGGGCGGATCGTGCCCCGCTCGAACTCGACCATCCCGGCGTCGGCGAGGGTGCGCAGCACCGCGCCGCGGTCCTCGTCGGACAGGTGCGGCTGGGCGTCCTCGGTCCGCAGCAGACCCGCCCGCCCGAGAGCGGTACCGAGTTTCGTGCCGAGGTCGGCGTCGGCGGCCGGCGCCGTCCCGATCGGCAGGTTGGCGACTAACGCCTCGAGCTCGGCGTCCACGGCCGGGTCGAACGCCCTGTCCGCGAGCGTGAGACGACCGGCGTCGACGCCACCCGCGCGGCCGATCATGTCGACGGCGGCGCGGACGTCCCGGTCCTGCGCGCCGGGGGCCACCACGACGAGCACGGGCCGGTCCCGGAGCCTGCCGTCCACGACCTTGTGCGCGACGGTGGCGGCCAGCCCGTCGAGGCGGTCCACGTCCCGGTGGGCCTCCGCGAGGTCGGACTCGGTTGTCTCGAGGCGGGCTGCCGTGGTCTCCTCGCGGTCCACCACCGCGTCGCGGACCGACGACGCGACGGACGTCGAGCCGAGCAGCACTCCGATCGCGAGCGCCAGGAAGACGGCGACCAGCGTGAGGACGTGGCGGCGGAGCGAGATCACGTGAACAGGCCCTGCACCCAGAGGGCGAAGGAGTTCCAGGTCTCGATGGCCCACACGAGCAGGTCCTGCGCGGCGTCGCGGGCCACGACCACGGCGGCCACGGCGACGAGCGCGGCCAGCACGACCAGCGCGAGTCCGATGCCGTTTCCGCGCGACCGGTACAGCGTGGCGCAGGCGTCGGCGTGGACGAGGCGCGCGGAGACGGCCTTGTCGACCATGGTCCCCGACGGCGCGGCGGCCGGGGCGAACGCGCCCTCGAGGCCGCGGTCGTCGCCGGTGAGGACGATCATCTCGGCCCCGCCGTGGAAGGCGAGCAGCAGCGCCATGTCGCGCGCGGTCGCGGCCGCCGGGAAGGTGGTGGCGCCCACACCGAGCGCGGTGACGCGCTCGAGCCCCTCGGCGCGGCCGTCACGGTCGGCCGGCACGACGAGCACGGCGCCGTCGGTGAGGACCTCGTCGGAGACGGCGGTGGGGGTGGCGACGACGACGTCGGCCGAGTGCTTGGCGGCGCGCAGGAGCTCCGCTCCCCCGTCCACGCCCACGAGGACCGGCCGGTACTCCTTGATGAACGGCTTGAGGGCGGCCAGCTGATCCTCGGAGCCCGCGTCGCCGGTGACCACCACGACGTGGCGGTCGGAGAACTCCACGTCGAGCTCGGGCAGCCCCTCGCCGTCGAGCAGGAGCGGGTGCTCGAGGCTGAGGAACTCGGTGGCGGCCGCCATGTGTCCGAGGGCGGCGTCGACGTAGTCGGACTCCGCGGCGTCGACCTCGGCGAGCAGGGTCGCCGGGCCGGCCTCACGTCCGGAGGCGAGCTCTTCGTCGTTTTTCGCTGCGTAGACCACACCGTCGTCGATCCGAACCCGGGACCCGTCGGCCACCTCGGCGAGGTCGGCGTCTTCGATCACGGGGATGGTCGACGCGGCGAGCACGCGGAACGCGGTGCGCGGCAGCATCTCCTCCCCCTCGCGCGGGACGTGGACCACCGCGGCGACGTCGGCCTCGACGAGGGCGCGCGCCGTGGCGGGAGGGGTGCGGTTGAGATCCAGGACCGCGACGTCCTTCGCGCCGAGGCGCCGAGGGAGGGGCGAACCCGGCCGGAGGTGGCGGACAGTGCCGACGACACCGGGGAGATCAACGGAGCGACGATGGAGCAGACCCGACATCTTCATGGGGCCGAGTATCACCGGTGTGATTCGTGTGACGAGGGAGGCGCCCTCGGCGTGTCGGGTTTAATCCTCGACTTGAGCTTGAGACTTGTCCGAGCGGGCGCGCGCTAGGAGTTCCTCGGCGTGGGCGAGGCCCGTATCGGTGTCTTCCATGCCGGCGAGCATCCGCGCGAGCTCGGTCACGCGGTCGCCGTTCCCGAGCGTCCGCACCCCGGACACCACCCCGTCCTCGCCGCCGTCGACGCTCTTGTGCACCACGAGGTGGGTGTCGGCGTAGGCGGCGACCTGCGCGAGATGGGTCACCGCGATGACCTGGTGGGTGCGGGCCAGGGTGGCCAGGCGGCGCCCGATGCTCAGCGCGGCGCGGCCGCCGACGCCGGCGTCGACCTCGTCGAAGACCAGGGTTCCGCCGCCGCTGCGCTCGGCCAGGACCACCTCAAGGGCCAGCATGACGCGGGAGAGCTCGCCGCCGGACGCCCCCTTGCCCAGGGGCACCAGACCGGCGGGGCCGTCGAGGGCCAACTCGACGTCGTCGAGCCCCGATTCCGTGGCCCCGGCGAGCCCCTCGCCGGCCGGGGTGACGCGCGCGACGAGGCCCGCGCCGCCCATGGACAGTTCGGCGAGTTCCGCGGTGACGCGGGTGGCCAGGTCGTCGCCGGCGGCGCGGCGGGCCGCAGTGAGCTCGGCGCCACGGGCCGCGACCTCGGCAGCCAGACGGTCGGTCGCGGCCCGCAGCTCCGCGACCGCCGAGTCCGACGTGTCCACCTCCGCGAGCCGCGCGCGGGCCCGCTCCGCCCACGCGATCACGTCCTCGACGTCAGCCCCGTACTTGCGGGTGAGGGTCTTGAGCTCGTGGCGCCGCTCGAGCGCCGAGTCGAGGTCGGCGGCGTCCTCGGGCAGCTCCGCCAGGTAGAGGCCGAGCTCGGTGGCGGCGTCGCCGACCGCGGTCACGGCCTCTCCCAGACTCGTTGCGATCGCGTCGAGGGCCGGGTCCCCCGCGCCGGCCAGGCGGTGGCGCAGGTGGTCCAGGACGCCGACCACCGGCTCGGCCGCCTCGCCGTCCCCGGTGAGTGCGGTGTGCGCCTGCCCCGCCACCTCGCGCAGTTCCTCGGAGTCGGTGAGCCGGCGGATCACGGCGTCGAGCTCGTCCTCCTCCCCCGGCCGCGGGTCCAGCGCGTCGATCTCGTCGAGGCCGTGGCGAAGCAGGTCGGCCTCGCGGGCGAGCTCGCGTGCACGCCCGGTCCGCTCGGCCAGCGACCGTTCGGCCTCGCGCCAGCTCCGGTAGGCGTCGCGGTAGGCCTTGAGCGCCGTCCTCGTGGCCTCACCCCCGTGGGCGTCGACGGCGTCGCGCTGCCGGTCCGGTCGCAGGAGTCGCAGTTGGTCGTTCTGGCCGTGGACGGCGAGGATCGGCGCACAGAACCGAGCGAGAGTTCCCGCCGGCACGGACCGGCCGCCGAGGCGGGCGCGGGACCGCCCGTCGGCGGCCACCCTCCGCGCGGCGATCACCGAGCCGTCCTCGTCGAGCTCCACGTCCGCGTCCTCGAGCAGTTCGTCGAGTTCGCGCCGATCGCCGGTGTCCATGGTCGCCGCGGCCGCGAGGTCGAAGCGGCCCTCGACGACGGCCTTGTCCTCGCCGCGGCGGACCCGCCCGGGGTCGGCACGGCCGCCGGCGAGAAGCCGCAGGCCGGTGACCACCATCGTCTTGCCGGCGCCGGTCTCGCCCGTGAGGACCGACAGGCCCGGGGCGAACTCGGCGACGGCCTCGTCGATCACGCCGAGGCCGCTGATCCGTAGTTCCGAGAGCACGCCCCCACCCTAGGGGAGCCGGCGGGAGGCCGGACGTCCCCGCCATCCCGTGACGGGCAGCTCGAACTTGGTGACGAGTCGGTCGGTGAACGGCGAGTCGTCGAGACGCACCCACTTGACGGGGCGTCGTCCGCTCACCACCTCCACGCGGCTCCCGGCGGGCGCGGCGATCTCGCGGCGCCCGTCCAGGACCACCACCGCGTCGCCGGAGTGGGTGGCGGTCTCCACGGCGACGCGCGAGCTGGGCGCCACCACCATGGGCCGGGCGAACAGCGCGTGGGCGTTGTTGGGGACGACGAGGATGGCGTCGAGCTCCGGCCACACGATGGGACCACCGGCCGAGAAGGCGTACGCCGTGGACCCGGTCGGGGTGGAGACCAGGATGCCGTCGCAGCCGTAGTCGCTGACCGGCCGACCGTCGATCTCGACCGAGGCCTCGAGCACGCCCTGCCGGGCGGTCTTCTCGATGCTCGCCTCGTTGAGGGCCCAGTCGCGGCCCACGACACGGTCCCCGTGGAGGACTGTCGCCTCGACCGTCATACGTTCGACCACCCGGTAGTCGCGCGCGGCGATCTGCTCGACCACAGGGCTCAACGAGGACACCTCCGACTCGGCCAGGAAGCCGATGTGGCCCAGGTTGACGCCGAGGACCGGCACGTCGGCGGCGGTGGCGTACTGGCAGGCGCGCAGAAAGGTGCCGTCGCCGCCCAGGACCAGCACGAGCTCGCACCCGACCGCCGCCTCCGCGGTGTCGGGCACCGACTCCACCCCGGTGCCGGTGGGCACCGACTCAAAGGTGTCCTCGAGCATCCGCACGGCGATCCCGCGACTCCGGCACGCGTCCACCACCTGGTAGACGGTGGCGGCGATGTCGGGGCGGCCGATGTTGGCCTCGAGCAGCAGGCGTCGTGGCGCAGCCTCCGGGGTCCCGGTCACTGTGGCCCCCTCCTCACGGCGCTCTGCACCAGGGAGTGCATCTCGTCCGGGTCGAGGCGCACCGGAGCGTCGGGGCTCCTGCGGAGCCACAGGAAGTACTCGACGTTCCCGCTCGGCCCCGGCAGCGGGCTGGCCACGCAGCCCTCCGTGCGGAGGCCGACCTCGGCCGCCGAGCGGACAACCCCTAAGACCGCCTCGTGGCGCAGCGCCGGGTCGCGGACCACGCCGCCCGCGCCGACGCGGTTCCTGCCCACCTCGAACTGCGGCTTGACCATGGGGAGCAGGTCGCCCCCGACGCGCGTGCACGCGGCGAGCGCGGGAAGCACCAGCGGAAGGGAGATGAAGGACAGGTCGGCGACCACGAGGTCGACCTCCCCGCCGATCGCCTCCGACGTCAGGGTGCGCACGTTGGTCTTGTCGTGGACGCCCACCCGGTCGTCGCTGCGGAGCCGCCAGACGAGCTGGCCGTAGCCCACGTCGGCGGCCTCGACCCGCTCGGCGCCCCGGGCGAGGAGGACATCGGTGAACCCGCCGGTCGAGGCACCCGCGTCGAGGCAGCGGCGGCCCTCGACGGTCAGGCCCGCCGGCGCGAACGCGTCGAGGGCGCCGAGGAGTTTGTGTGCGCCGCGCGAGGCCCATTCGGGTTCGTCGGACGCGGCGAGCGCCACGGACGTGGTGGGCTCGACCTGCGTCGCCGGCTTGGTGGCCACGACACCGTTGACGAGGACGCGGCCACCGTCGATGAGGTCCCGGGCCCGTTCCCGGCTGTCGCACATCTTGCGGCGCACCAGTTCGGCGTCCAGCCGCATCCGCTTGGCTGCCATCAGCGCGGGGAGTCCAGGGACGCCAGTGCCTGGGCGAGCAGGTCGTGTGCGGCGTCGAGGGCCTCGACCTGGTGATCACGGACGCCGCCGTCTTCGTCGTCCGCGCCGGGCGCTCCCGCCGAGTCGGCGAGCAGGTCGTCGAACGTCTGCCGCAGCTCGTCCACGTCGGGCCCGACGGACGGCGCGGGCCCGGGACGCGGGGAGCTGCCGGGGGTGGTCACGGCTGCCACGCTAGTCGACGGGGAAGCCGGCGTCGGCGAGCCGTCCCCTCAGCCCATCGCTTTGGGCGGTCACCGCCGTCGCCTCCTGCGTCCACGCGCGGCGCAGGACGGCGCGCGCCAGGTCCATGCCGTCGAGGCCAGCGGGAAGCTCCGCCACGGTCAACACCCGGTCGCAGGCCTCGGCGGTGAGCTCTGCGGCGGCGGCGATGCGGCTCGCTTCGTCGGGTTCGGCCAGTGCCCCGAGATCCCGGGACAGGTGTGTCGGGCGGCGGTGCGCGGGCGCGGTGATCAGGTCGGCCACGGCGTGGACCCCCGTGAGCACCATGAGCGAGGACATCCCGGCGGCGACGGCGCCCTCGATGTCGGTGTCGAGCCGGTCCCCCACGACGAGCGGTCGGGCGGACCCGACGCGTTCTGCCGCCGCGAGCAGGACGCCCGCCGCCGGCTTGCCCGCGACCACAGGTTCCCGCTCGGAGGCGGCCCGCAACGCAGCGACGAGCGAGCCGTTGCCGGGCAGCAGGCCGCGTTCGGTGGGCAGGGTGGTGTCGACGTTCGAGGCGATCCACGGCACGCCGGTGTGTAGCGCCAAGCACCCCTCGGCGAGATCGGCCCAGGTCAGTTCGCGGGACAGACCCTGAAGCACGGCCTGCGGGTCATCGTCGGCGCTGTGGACCACCTCGTATCCGGCCTCGGTGGCCAGGTCCCGGAAGCTGTCGTGACCCACCACGAGCACGCGGGCGCCGTCGGCAACGTGGTCGGCCAGCATGACCACCGCGGCCTGCGCGCTCGTCATGACGTCGGAGGCCTCGGCGGCGAACCCCAGGTCGCGCAGGTGCTCGGCGGTCCCGGACGGCGCCCGACTGGCGTTGTTGGTGACGTAGACGACGGGCAGACCAGATTCCTCGAGGGCCGCTGAAGCCCCGGGGACGGGCTCGGTGCCCCGGATGAGCGTGCCGTCGAGGTCGGCGAGGACGGCGTCGTGCCGGGACGACAGGCAGTCCGTGGTCACGACGCCCCATCCTCCAGCTCGGCCACACGGGACGACGCGTCCGTCGTCTGCTCCGGATCGGCGGCGACGGCGTGGCGGAACCATTCCGCCGCCTCGGCACGCCGACCGGTGGCGAGCAGCACCTCGGCGTAGGCGTAGTCCAGGCGGGCGGCCTCCTCGCCGGTGGCGGCCGCGTCGAGGCCGGCGTCCTGCAGGGTGACGAGCGCGGCGTCGAGCTGCCCCATGTCCACCCGGGCGCCCGCTTCAACGATCCGCAGTTCGACGAGGTCCTCGCCGCTGACCTGGCGGGACTCGTCCCCCCGGGCCAGCTCGATGGCCTTCTCGGGGCGGCCTAGTCCGCGCTCGCAGTCCGCCATCATCGCGAGGAGCCCGGGTCCGCCGGAGATGCGGCGGGCCGCTCGCAACTCGCCGAGCGCCTCCGCCCATTCGCCGGCCCGGTAGGCGAGCACGCCCAGGGTCTCGCGGACAACCCCGATCCGGCCGGCGCGGTTCTTGGCGGCTCGGCCGTGGGCAAGCGCCCGGACCGGGTCGTCGTCCACGAGGTACATGGCAGCCACGAGGTGGCGGGCGACGTTGTCGGCGTTCGTCTTGTCGAGGCCCCGCAGATCCCGACGGACGTCCGCATCGAGCTCGGAGGCCTCGATGTCGTCGGGCAGCGCCGGCTCGTCGGCCCGAGCGGCCTGCCGGGCGTCCCGGCCCGGCCGGCCTTCGCGGTCACCCCTTCGAGGGCCACCGCGACGCTGGTCGCCCCGGCGCTGGTCTCCCCCCCACCGGGCACCACCCCGCGGGTCGCCTCCCCTGTCATGTCCTCCGCGACGGGGGCCGGCGCCGCGCTGCGGACCACCGGACCTGTCCCCCTCTCGGCGGGGGCCGTCCCGACGTTCGCCGCGCCGTGCAGCGCCGTCCCGTCCGTCGGCCGAGCCGGTGCCGTCGTAGCGTTTGCCGCGGCGTTCACCGTAGGAACTGTTGTCCCGCCGAGGGCGGCCGTCCGTCCGGTCGCCGCGACGCGGTACGTCGCGGTCTCCCCGGCGGGGGGTGCGGTCAAAGGCGCCTGACTGGGGATCGTTCACGTCGTACACCTTACTGGGCGGAAATCGGGGCGGACCGTCTCGGAACGTCGGCCAGCAAATAGAACCAGCGGGAGGAACGTGTCGTCCCTCCCGCTGGTCATCAAGTTGTGTTCGGCGGTGTCCTACTCTCCCACACCCTCTCGAGTGCAGTACCATCGGCGCTGGCAGGCTTAGCTTCC
>NZ_JBIQES010000020.1:0-27420 GCF_045369825.1 Dietzia sp. 179-F 9C3 NHS | reverse complement strand
CCGAGCGACCCCGGATGCCGCATCGACACCCTCACCGACACCGAACTCGCCGCCGAGATGGCGCGGGAAAGACTCCTCGCCGACATCTACGACGACACCGCGCACGAACACGTCTGGACCGACCACGAACACGCTGCATGAGGAGAGGGCGAGGCAGCGTCCTGGGGGCTCAGCCCCACCGCAGCCCTAGCCCCACCGGCAGCCCGCCGCCTCGAAGTAGAGGTCGTGGTGGAACCGGCACCCGGGGTTGAACGGCGCGGCGCACGAGGGGCACCCGTCGGCGGCCAGGTAGGCGGTGATCGTCAGCGTCGTGCGGCAGACGCCGCACAGGACCGCGCGGTCGTCGAACCGCTCCCGCGGCCACGCCGAGGCCGCGTGGTCGGCGGCGTCGGCGTGGCAGCGGAAGCACGGGTAGAACTCGTCGCAACAGTGGAAGCGAATCGCGACGATGTCCAGCGGGCCGCGGTAGTGGACGCAGCGGGTCTCGTCGTCGACCGCCGCGCCGCGCACCCGGACCGGTTCATTCATCAGCGCTCGTCACCGGGGTCCGGTGGCGGCCCGGGCGGGCCGGGCGGTTGCGGCCAGCGCCTCCTGGTAGCTGGGCTCGCGCTTCTTGATCCAGGCGATCACGGCGTACGTCACGGGCAGCATGACGAACTCGACGAGGGTCTTCCACACGAAGCCCAGCACCGTGTAGTTCCAGTAGTCGCCGGAGCCGATCGCCATGCCCAGAGCGGGCGCGGCGATGGTGCAGAACACGAGCGTGTCCGCGATCTGGCCGACTATCGTCGAACCCATGAGGCGGGCCCACAGGGTCTTCTCGCCGGTGCGGCGCTTGAACCACACGAGGACGTACGAGTTGAGGAGCTCGCCCACCACGTACCCGGCCAGGCCGGCGAGCAGGAACATCGGGGCGACGCCGGCGACGCGCTCGAAGGCCTCCTGGCCGTCGTAGAAGTCGGCCGCCGGCAGGTGGATGGTGAGCGTGAAGCACAGGGCGGCCAGCACGAGCACGGCGAAGCCGGCCAGGACGGTCCGGCGCATGGTGCGGAAGCCGTAAATCTCGCTGATCACGTCGCCGAGGACGTACGCGAGCGGGAAGAGGAAGAAGGCGCCGTCGGTGACGATGCCGTCGAGCTGGAGGAACCCGAGCGACACGCTGAGCTCGGGGAAGAACACGACGCCCTTGGTGGCGGTGATGTTGCTGATCACCATGACGCCCACGAACGTGGCGACCAGGTAGGGCAGGTAGAAGCTGGACACCGTCGCGAAGACGGCGCGGCCGCGGTTCTCGGTGGAGGCGGCTCCGGGGGTGCTGCGGTCGGGGGTGCTGCGCGCCGGCTCGGGGGTGGTCCCGTCCGGCCGCCCAGACCCGTCGGTCACGGGATTCTGCTGCGATGAAGTGGTCACGGGGGCCGATTATCCGCGACCCGCCGTCCTCCCGCGAAAATCGGCGACTCCGATGCACGATCGGCAGGTCTCACAGGGGTCGCCGATCACGTCATGGAGTCGCCGATTTTCGGGGGAGGGGCGAACGCGGGGCCGAGCGGGGCGTATGCGGGGGCGGGGCTGGTCAGCGCACGGTCCACGGGCCGGCCCGGAGCGACCCGGGCGTGATCACCCCGCCGCGCAGGGCCGCGATCGAGTCGGCGCCGGCCGGCCCGCCCAGGGACGCCACGATCCGGGCGACGACCGACCTCGTCGTCACACCCCCCGCAGCCAGGTCCGCGAGCGTCACCGCGCCGTCGCGCTTGGCCAGCCGCTCCCCGGCGGCGTTCACGGCGAGCGGCACGTGCGCGTACTCGGGCCGCGCGAGGCCGAGCAGCTCGGCGAGGTAGGCCTGGCGCGGGGTGGAGGACAGGAGATCCTCGCCTCGCACCACCTGGTCGACGCCCTGGTCGGCGTCGTCCACCACCACGGCGAGGTTGTACGCCCACACGCCGTCACCGCGGCGGAGGACCACGTCGTCCACAACGCCTGTATAGGGTCCGTGGACCTCGTCGTGGATCGTCAGCTCGCTCACTCCGGCCCGTAGTCGTAGCGCGGGCACCCGCCCCGGGCCCAGGGCCTCGCGGCGGGCGGCGCGCTCGGACTCCGGCAGGTCTCGGCACGTGCCCGGGTATGAGCCGGGCGGGGAGTGGGGCGCGCGCGGGGCCTCCTGGATCTCGCGGCGCGAGCAATAGCACTCGTAGACCAGGCCGGCGGCGTCGAGGCGATCCACGGCGGCCGCATAGGCCTCGGAGCGTCGCGACTCCCACATGATGTCGCCGTCCCAGTCGACCCCGATCGCGGCGAGGTCGGCGAGCTGTCGCCCGGCCACGCCGGGGCGGGCGCGGGCGGTGTCGAGGTCGTCGACGCGCATCCGGAACGCCCGCCCCGAGTCGCGGGCCAGCACCCACGCCACCACGGCCGTGCGCAGGTTGCCCAGGTGCAGGTCGCCGGACGGGCTCGGCGCGTAGCGGCCGGCGCCGACGGGGGACGCCGCGGCGGGGGGCACGGCGTCGGTGGGGGAGCCGGGGGAGGTCACGGGTTCAGAGTAGGTGCGACGACGAGGTGCCACACTGGCGGCATGAGTACCGACACGCCCGACCCCGACACGCCCGACCCCGACACGCCGACTCCCGGCGGTCCGACCGCCGACGACCGCGAACGCCTCACCGAGGAACAGATCGCCGAGGGCCTGGCAGACCTGCCGGGCTGGGCGTTCTCCGAGGGCTCGCTCACCTACACGGCGGTCTGTGAGTCGCCGCAGGCCGCGATAGACCTCGTCGCGGCCATCGGGCAGGCCGCCAACTCGCAGGACCACCACCCCGACCTGCTGTGGAGCTACGACGAGGTGACGCTCGACCTGCGCAGCCATGACGTGGACGGTGTGACCCGGCGCGACCTGCGGCTGGCGCGGTCGGTCTCGGCGCTGTCCGGCGAGTTCGACGCGACGCCGCTCGGGTCGGAGGGCTGAGGGCCCGGCGCGGCGCCGGCGGGCGTCACGAGGCGCCCCGAAACGAGCGACGCGGCCCGGGCTCCGAGAGCTCCGGGCCGCGTCTGCGGCGGAGGATGCGGGATTTGAACCCGCGAGGGGCTATCAACCCCAACCCGCGTTCCAGGCGAGCGCCATAGGCCACTAGGCGAATCCTCCGCTGGCCATCTTATGGGAACCGTGCGAGCGCGCCAAACTGATCGGTCGTTTCGGTGGCATTCCCGGGCCGTGTCGATGGACAACGGTGATCGGGAGGGGCTGGCCGGTGGGCGCCGTAAGCAGGGGTGACGAACAGTTCACCTCATGCCGGGCGGGGTATGCAGATCTCGTGGCGGTCCGGCCTCCGGGGCGGGGGTGTGCGGCGGATCGGGTGTCCGCGATAGACTCGGCCGCGGACCCCGCGCGGCGTCCATCCTGTGAACTCCCCCAGGGCCGGAAGGCAGCAAGGGTCAGCGGGCTCTGGCGGGTGCGCGGGGTCCCTCTACGTCTGGGCACTGTGTACGACCTGGCATCACCCCCCTGCCGTCGATCCCTCCGGAGGCCACCATGGCGCTGTCCGACCTCTCCGCCGACGACCTGAGCCGACTCGAGTCAGACCTGGCGTCCGAATACGACGAGGTGAAGAGCCGCGGCCTCGCGCTCGACCTCACCCGCGGCAAGCCCTCGCCCGAACAGCTGGACCTCTCGGAGCGGCTCCTCGGGCTGCCGGAGCCGGGGGATCACACCGCAGGGAAGACCGATGTCCGCAACTACGGTGGCGGCGCCGGCCTGCCCGGGCTGCGGGCGATCGTCGCCGAGCTCCTCGGGGTGGACACCGACCGCGTGATCGCCCAGGACAACGCGAGCCTGTCGATCATGTACGACCTGCTCTCCTTTGCCGTGCTCTTCGGCACGCCGGACTCGGAGCGGCCGTGGAAGGACGAGGAGGAGGTCCGCTGGCTCTGCCCCGTGCCCGGGTACGACCGGCACTTCGGCATCACCGAGGCCCTCGGTGTCGAGATGATCCCCGTGGCGCTCGGCCAGGGCGGCCCGGACATGGACGAGGTCGAGCGGCTCGTGGCCGACGATCCGTCGATCAAGGGCATGTGGTGTGTCCCGATCTTCTCCAACCCGACAGGCGCCGTGTACGACGACCACACGGTCTCCCGCCTCGCCCGCATGACCACGGCCGCGCCGGACTTCCGGATCATCTGGGACAACGCCTACGCCGTCCACACGCTCACCGCGGACTTCCCCGAGGTCCCCGACGTGGACGCGCTCGCCGCCGAGGCCGGCCATCCCAACCGCTTCCTGCAGGTCTGCTCGACCTCTAAGATCACCTTCGCCGGCGCCGGCGTCTCTTTCCTCTCTGCCTCCACGGTGAACCTCGACTGGTACCTCGGCCACGCGGGTGTCCGGAGCATCGGACCCAACAAGGTCAACCAGCTCGCGCACCTCCGCTTCTTCGGCGACGCCGAGGGCGTTCGGACCCATATGCAGAAGCACCGCGAGATCATCCAGCCCAAGTTCGAGGCCGCGGCCGCCGCGCTCTCCCGGCGCCTCGGCGAGTACGACGTGGCCCGCTGGACGCATCCCGAGGGCGGCTACTTCATCGACCTCGAGGTGGTGGACGGGACCGCCACCGAGACGGTGCGGCTCGCCGAGGAAGCCGGCGTCGCGCTCACCCCGGCCGGGTCCGCGTACCCGTACGGCGAGGACCCGGACGACCGCCACATCCGTCTGGCGCCCACGCTGCCGCCACTCGCCGAGGTGGAGACGGCCATGGACGTCGTGGCACTCTGTGCGCTCCTCGCCGCCTGCCGGGCCGCGCGCGCCTGACGCGGGGCCTGTCGCCGGCCCCGGGCGGGGTCGGATGGTGATGTAACAAAGACCGTCCCGGTGATGCGTCGATCGCCGGACGGTGTCGGCGGCGTGTTGGTCGACGGGCCCTCTAGGGGACTGCCCCGGTTTGGGGAGGTGACCTGCGGCTAAGAGGATCGGCCGGGGTGCACCGTGAGAGGCCCGGGCTATCGCCGATCATTACATCGTCAAATGGTGCGATCCGGCGCTGTGACATGGGAGAAGCCCGACTCTCAGCGGTGTTGAGTAGGAGACAACTTCGTGAGCACTTGTCACATTCCGGTCGTTCTGGTTACATCTGAGCCGGTTCGAACAAGAGGGGTGTCCGAGAACCGGAATGCGGCTGAGGGGCCGCGAGGGGCCGGTCTCGGCCAGATGTTCGGAACACGCCGCGTGGGTCTGAGGGGGCCCGGAACGCGGTGAGGGGGGTGGTGAAGGGGCCGCGGAGACGCGGCCCCTTCACCGTCCCCACCCTCCCGCGCCCACGGCGATCGCCGCCGTCCGCCGCACCGGCCCGGCCCGCTCGCACGTGACCACCTCGCCGTCGTACCCCGTCGGTATCCTTCGGTCGTGGCCCTTTATCGGAAGTACCGCCCCGCCTCGTTTGCCGAGGTCGTGGGCCAGGAGCACGTCACCGAGCCGCTGTCGGTGGCGCTGTCCTCGGGGCGGATCAACCACGCCTACCTGTTCTCCGGCCCCCGCGGTTGTGGCAAGACCTCTTCCGCGCGCATCCTCGCCCGGTCGCTCAACTGCGAGCAGGGACCGACGGCCGATCCGTGCGGGGTGTGCGAATCGTGCGTGGCGCTCGCGCCCGGCGGGCCGGGGACCCTGGACGTCACCGAGCTCGACGCGGCCAGCCACGGCGGCGTAGACGACACGCGCGACCTGCGCGAGCGCGCGTTCTTCGCGCCGGCTTCTTCCCGCTACCGGGTGCTCATCATCGACGAGGCCCACATGGTCACCACCGCGGGCTTCAACGCGCTGCTCAAGATCGTCGAGGAGCCGCCTGAGCACCTCATCTTTGTTTTTGCCACCACCGAGCCGGAGAAGGTGCTGCCCACCATCCGCTCGCGGACGCACCACTACCCGTTCCGTCTGCTCACGCCGTCCGCCATGCGCGGGCTCGTGGAGCGGATCTGCGACCAGGAGGGGGTGGCCGTCGAGCCGACCGTCCTGCCGCTCGTCATCCGGGCGGGCGGCGGGTCTCCGCGCGACACGCTCTCCGTGCTCGATCAGCTCATGGCCGGGGCGGGAGAGGACGGAATCACCTACCCGCGGGCAGTGAGCCTGCTCGGTGCCACCGAGGTCGCGCTCATCGACGACACGGTGGACGCCCTCGCCGCCGGGGACGGGGCCACCCTGTTCCGCACCGTCGACAAGGTGGTCGAGGCCGGCCACGACCCGCGCCGCTTCGCCGCCGACCTGCTGCAGCGCCTGCGCGACCTCATCATGGTGCAGTCGGTGCCCCAGGCCATCGAGCGCGGACTGGTCGACGCGCCGGTCGAGCAGGCCGACATCATGCGCCGGCAGGCCGAGCAGGTCGGGCCCGCCACCCTCGCGCGCTGCGCCGACATGGTGCACGAGGGCATGTCGTCCATGCGGGGTGCCACCTCGCCGCGGCTCCTGCTGGAGATCCTCTGCGCCAAGCTGCTCCTGCCGGGCGCCGACGACTCCATGGCCGCCCTGCTCCAGCGCGTCGAGCAGCTGGAGGCGGGGACGACGAGGCCCGCCGCCGCGGCTCCCGCGCAGGCCCCCGCCGGGCCCGGACAGGCCCCGCCCTCCGGCGCGCCGGCCGCGCCAGGTGGTCCCGTCGCGCCGGCTCCCGCCCCCTCCGCCGCCGCGCCGGAGGGGCGACCGAAGTTCGTGCGGCGGTCGCAGCAGGCGGCCGCGCAGGCCCGGGCCCCGGAGTCCGAGGCGCCGGCGACCGCGCCGCCGGCGCCCGAGGCCCAGGTGCCCGCGGCTCCGGCTCCGACCCCCGCGGCGCCTGCCGCCGGGGACCCGTGGCGCGAGCCCGAGGGTCCGTCCGCGCCGGAGCCGACACCTCCGGTCCCGCCGGTGCCTACTGAGCCCGAGCCCGCGGCGGCCCAGCCCGAGCCCGCGGCGGCCACGTCCGGGGTCGAGGCCGAGGACATCCGTCGTGCCTGGCCCGCAATCCGCGACGCCGTCCGCTCCCGCACCCGGACCGTCGAGGTGATGCTCGCCGGAGCGACCGTGGCCGGCGTGGACGGCCGCGTCGTCCACCTGGTCCACGACTACGCGCCGCTGGCCAAGCGGCTCTCGCAGCCGCACAACGCCGGAGTGATCGCGGAGGCCATCGCCGAGGTAGTGGGCGGCGACTGGACGTTGCGCTGCACGGCCGGCCCCGGACCGGCGGGTGCGGGCTCGTCGTCGTCACCGGGCTCGGCCCCGGTGGCCCCCGCCGCCACTCCGTCGCCCGGATCCCCGCCCGCCGGCGAGTCCGCCGAGCCGACGGGCTGGGAGCGCCGGGTGCGCAGCGGACAGGGGGCGACCGGGCAGCAGGACCGGTCCCAGGACGGACGCCGATCACCGGGCGGCGGCTACGACGACGTGCCGCCGCCACCCGAGGAACCCGAACCGGAACCGGGGGAAGCGCCGCCCCCGCCGGTCAGCGAGGACGAGATGATGGACGAGGCCCGCAGCGGTCCCCAGAATCTCGACCACCGGACCGGCGAGGACATCGCGCTCCAGCTGCTCCGGGAGCATCTCGGGGCGCGGCCTATCGAGCGCTGAGCGCCGCCCCGCCGCGCGTCGGGGCGTGCTGTCCGACGGGACGGTTACCCTGGGTTCCGACCTGCCGGATGCCACCAGGAACGCGCCGGCGCCGGCCGGAACAACGGCCCCCAGCCGAAAGGACCCGCACATGCAGCCCGGACAGAACATGGACATGAACGCCCTGATGCAGCAGGCCCAGCAGATGCAGGCTCAGCTCGCGCAGGCCCAGCAGGAGATCGCCGCGAGCTCCGTCGACGGCCAGTCCGGTGGCGGCCTCGTCACCGTCACCATGCGGGGCACCGGTGAGGTCACCGGCGTCACGGTGGATCCGAAGGTCGTGGACCCCGAGGACGTCGAGACGCTGCAGGACCTCCTCGTGGGCGCGTTCGGCGACGCGCACACCAAGGTCCAGGAACTCGCCGAGTCGCGCCTCGGCCCGCTCGCCGCCGGCGGCGGGCTCGGCGACATGATGGGCGGCCTGGGCATGTGACCCCCGGCGGGGCCGCGCGCTCGCCGGCCCCGCCGCCCCCTCTCTTCTCGGAAACGCAGGAACCACGGTGTACGAAGGACCAGTCCAGAACCTCATCGACGAGTTCGGCAAGCTGCCGGGCGTCGGACCCAAGTCCGCGCAGCGGCTGGCCTTCCACCTGCTCCGTGCCGAGCCGGAGTCCGTCCAGCGGCTCTGCTCGGCCCTGCAGGCGGTCGTCGACGGCGTGACCTACTGCGAGGTCTGCGGCACCGTGTCCGCCGCCGAGCGCTGCCGCCTCTGCTCCGACCCACGGCGCGACCCCACCCTCGTGTGCGTGGTGGAGGAGCCCAAGGACATCGAGGCGATCGAGCGCACCCGCGAGTTCCGCGGCGTCTACCACGTGCTCGGCGGCGCGCTCGACCCCATCAACGGCGTCGGCCCCAACGAACTGCGCATCTCCGCGCTGCTGCGGCGGGTGGGGGAGCAGGTCGACGGCGAGGAGATCGCCGAGATCATCATCGCGACCGACCCCAACACGACCGGCGAGGCCACGTCCACGTACCTCGCACGACTGCTGCGACCGTTCCCGGACCTCGTCGTGAGCCGTCTCGCCTCCGGGCTGCCGATGGGCGGCGACCTGGAATTCGCCGACGAGCTCACCCTGGGCAACGCCCTCTCCGGCCGGCGCATCCTCTCCGGCGGCCCCGCGCGCTCCGGCGCCGTGCTCCGGCCCGAGGACACCGACTCGCCAGCTCCGCCCGCCCCCACACCCGCGCCTTCCGGAATCGGCGACGCTGATGCTGGATCGGCAGGCCTCAGAAGGGTCGCCGACCAGGCGGGAGAGTCGCCGATTTCGGGAGCTGCGGGGCAGCGGCCGGGCGCGGCGTCAGAGGTCGAACAGGCGGACGGCGTTCCCGTGCCACACCGCCCGTAGCCAGTCGTCGCCCAGGCCGAGGCGGGCCATCGCCTCGAGCTGGTGGACGTACGGGTAGGGGATGTTGGGGAAATCGGTCCCGAGCAGGATCTTGTGCCCGAGATCGGCCAGCCGGCCGCGCTGGTCGGCGGGGAACGGCATGGTCTCCTCGACGAAGTCGGTGAACGCCATCGTCGTGTCCAGGTACACGTGCTCGTACCGTTCGGCCAGATCGAGGAACTCGGTGTACTCGCCCATGCCCATGTGCGCCACGATCAGCGGCAGCCGCGGGAACCGCTCGAGCACGGCGGCCATCGGGCCCGGGCCGGTGAACGTCCCCGGAACCGGCCCACCGCCACAGTGGATCACCGTCGGCACGCGGGACTCGTCGAGCACCTCCCACACCGGGTCGAGCAGCGGGTCGCCGGGGTCGTACTCGCCCACCTGGACGTGCGACTTGAACACGCGCGCCCCCGACTCGATCGCGTCGCGCACGTACCCACCGGCCGACGGTTCGGGGAAGAACGTGGCCGTGTGCAGGCAGTCCGGGTGGCGGGAGGCGAAGTCGGCGGACCACGCGTTGAGCCACGCCGCCATGTCCGCCTTGTGCGGGTAGAGCATCGACGAGTAGGCCAGGACGCCGTACGAGCGCAGCCGCGCGACGCGGGCGTCCTCGGCCTCCCGGTACGTGATGGGCCAGGCGCGGCCGACCTTGGGGCCGGCGGCGTCGAAGTATTGCCACACCTTGCTCAGGACGCGGTCGGGCATGAAGTGCGTGTGCACGTCCACGATCCCGGGCAGTCCCAGCGGCTCCCACAGCGCGCGGACCTCAGTGGCCTCGGCGGCGGCGTCGGGTGTCCCGGCGGTGGGCGTCGCGGCGGCAGCGTCGTCAGGACTCGAGGGCGTGGTACACATGCGCCCGAGCTTAGGGAGTTGCCCCGGCGGTGGCGTCGCTTTGTCGCCGTCACCCCCGGGAAGCCGCGCCGCCGGGTCAGAGGATGGCGCCTCGGGGTTAGCGCTGCGCGGCGGCGAGGCGCTCGGAGCGCAGCCGCTCGACCGCGGGTACCTCGACCGGCGGCAGCGCGTCCACGCCGAGGGCGCGGCACAGCAGCAGGTCGGCGAGCTCGGGATTGCGGGCGAGGACGGGCCCGTGCATGTAGGTGGCGATCATCGAGCCCTGCACAACCCCCTCGAGCAGACCGCCGGAGGGCAGCTGCTCGCCGGCGGGCACGCCGTTGCCGACGCCCGCGGTGACGCGCCCCAGCGGCGCGGCGTCGGGTCCGAGCACGGTGGCGCCCATGTGGTTCTCGAATCCGGTGAGCGGCTGGGTGAGCCCGGCGAGGGAGGGGGCGACGACGAGCTCGCCGATCGCCCGGGTGGCCTGCGGCGTGGTGGTCACGTCGAGCAGCCCGAGGCCGGGGGACCGCGACCCGTCGGAGACCGCGAACCATTCGCCGAACACCTGCATGCCGGCGCAGATCGCGAGCACCGGCACCCCGCGGGCCACCGCGCGCTGCAGCCCCGGCGAGCTCGACAGATGTCGAGACGCGAGCTTCTGGGCGGAGTCCTCGCCGCCGCCAACGGTGTAGACGTCACAGGACTCGGGCACCTCGTCCTCTAGCGTGATCCGAACGACCTCCGCGTCGTGGCCGCGCCAGCGCAGGCGCTGGCGCAGGACGAGCGCGTTGCCGTCGTCACCGTAGGTGCCCATGACGTCGGGTAGGACCAGGCCGATGCGGACCGTCGACTCGGTGGGCCGCGGCGAGTCCGGGGCCACGGTGTCGAGGGGGGAGGCGGAGGCACCGTGGTCGTCGGTCATCGCTGCTCCTTCCGTGCGGGATCGGACCCGCCGAGCGCGGCGATCGCCCGACCGAGGTCGCGGAACGCCGTGTAGTTGGCCAGCACCTCGACCCGCCCGGGCGGGCAGCGGCGGATCGCGGCCAGTGGGTCCGGCTCGAGCTCGTGCTCGACGCCCGCGTAGGTGAGCCGCACGGACAGGTCGGCGGCGCGTTCGCCGGCGGCGTAGACGGAGATCCCCTCGAAGGTCTCGAACCGCACGTCCCACAGCCACGACAGGTCCACTCCGTCGGCGACCTGGCCGTTGACGGCGATCACCAGGCCGTCGGCCGAGGCGTCGATCATCCCGAGCGCCTCCTGCCAGCCGGCCGGGTTCTTGGCCAGGAGCAGGTGCGCGGAGCGACCGTCGACGTCGACGGTGGAGTAGCGGCCCGCCACGTCGTCGACCGTCTCGACGGCCCGGACCGCCGCCGCAGGATCGGCGCCCATCGCCACGGCCGTGGCGACGGCCTGCGCGGCGTTGCCGCGGTTGGCCCGCCCCGGCAGGGCCAGGCGCATCGGGGCGGTGAAGCCCCCGGGGCCGTGGATCGCCTCGTCGTCGACCCACCAGTCCGGCTCGGGCCGGGCGAACTCGCGGCCGTCGGGCAGCGGGCCGGTGCCGCGCCAGTGGACGGCGCCCGCCTCGTCGACGGTTCGCGTCACGGGTTCGCCGGTGCGCGGGCAGCTCACCGAGTCCCCTGCCCACGGGGCGCCGGCGGCCACCCACACGACCGACGGGTTGTCGTAGGCGACGGAGGTCATCATCACGTCGTCGCAGTTCGCCACGATCGTGGCCTGCGGCTGCGCGGCCACGCCCGCGCGCAGGCGGCGCTCGATCGCGTTGATCTCGCCCACGCGGTCCAGCTGGTCGCGGCTCAGGTTGAGCAGCACGATCGCCTCGGGGTCGGTGTTGGCGGCGACGGCGGGGGTGTGCAGCTCGTCCACCTCGATCGCCGCGAGCGGGGCCGTCCGGTCTGCGTTGAGCGCGGAGACGATCCCGGCGTCCATGTTGTCGCCGCCCGAGTTGGAGGCCACCCGGTCGACCGAACCCAGGGCCGCGACGAGCATCCTCGTCGTCGTCGACTTACCGTTGGTCCCGGTGACCAGCGCCGTTCGGCGTCCCGCGGCGAGCTGGCGCATCAACCCCGGATCCACCTTGAGGGCCACCAGGCCGCCGATCATGCCGCCCGAGCCGCGGCCCGTGACGCGCGAGGCCCACGTGGCCAGGCGCGCCACCGCGGAGGCGGCACGGCCCCGGGCGGTGAGGGCCGTGGGCGAGCCGGCGGGGGAGGCCGGGGCGGAGGTCGCGCGGGGGCTCATGGCGACGAGTCTAGGACGGCGCGTGTTTCGTCCGTGTGACGCCGTGCCCGGTCAGAACCGCACACCGCCGCCGAGGGCGCGCACCACGGCCGCCGCGGTCTCGGCGACGATGTCCTCGGGGCCCCCGAAGAGCCCGGACGCGGTGGAGATCGCCACCACCGAATAGCGGCCGGAGGCCGTGTTGACCACGGCCACGTCGTGCGACACGGTGTCGGTCTCCCCGGTTTTGTTGGCCGTGCTGCCCGCGGGCAGCTCGCGCGGGATCTTGGTGGTGCGCTCCTGGCGGTACATGGCGTCCAGGACGTACCGGGCCACGCGCGGGGTGGTCAACGGTCGTGTACCCGGCTCGGCGCGCTCGTCGGCCGCGCGGACCAGTTCGGTGACGTAGCGCATCGCGCCCTCGGCGGTGAGGTGTGACCAGTCGGCCGACCAGTAGCCGAGGGTGTAGTAGTTCCCGGAGTGGAAGGCGTCGTCCAGGCCGACGCGGGCGGAGATGGCGTTGATCGTGTCGAAGGGGTCGTCTCGGACCGCGTCGGGCCCGAGGGCGGCGAGCTGCACCAGCCGATCGGCGGCGTCGTTGTCCGAGACCGTGATCGCGTTGTCCACCACCTCCCCTACGGTGTCGCCGTCCGGGAGCTTCGCGTCGGGGTCCCCGCCCCACGCCTCGAGGGCGCCGACGGCGTAGGCGATCTTGGTCACCGACGCCGCGTACATCTCGTCCCCGGAGCCCGTGCACACGTGCCGCTCGTCCCCGGCGTCCACCGCCTGTACGCAGAAGGTGAGGTCCAGGCCCAGGTCGGCGGCCTGGTCCACCGCGGAGGCGAGGATCGGCCGCACGCGGGACCAGCCGGGCGGCAGGGGCATCGGCGTCCAATCCGAGCGGATCTCCACCCGGCCGTCGGGCGTGCGGGCGGCCGCGCCGGCGTCCGCTGCGCCGTCGTCCGTGTCGCTGATCTGCGAGGTGTGGACGGGGGCGGAGGCCGAGGCCCGCAGCACCGGCTCGTCCACGACGCTCACCACGGCCCCCGAGGCCACGAGGACGCCGACGGTGGCCAGGGCGAGCGGCAGCAGGCGCCGCGCGTGGGACGTGTGGGCGGCGGGCACGGGTCCTCCGAGGTCGGGGCGGGTGGTGTCGACAATCGTAGAACGCCGATGTGACGATCCGGGAACGGCGCGGTGAAGGCTGTCGGGGGCGTCTGCGACGATGGGCGGTATGGACGGTCGGTGGGTGGTGGTGGACGTCGAGACGTCCGGCATGCGGCCGGCGCTCGACCGGGTGCTGTCGGTGGCGGCGGTGGTGTGTGACGACGAGGGCGGCGTCGTGGAGGAGTTCGCGACCCTGCTCAATCCCGGCGTCGACCCGGGGCCGGTCCACGTGCACGGGCTGACGCCGGCCCTGCTCGCGGGCAAGCCGCGCTTCGCGGACGTGGCGGGCGAGCTGGCGCGGATCATCGACGGGCGCACGATGGTCGCCCACAACGCCGCCTTCGACGCCTCGTTCCTCGCCGCCGAGGCTCGCCGCGCCGGGACGCCGGCGCTGCTCGAGCGGTTCCTGTGCACCCTCGACCTCGCCGGCCGGCTGCACCTGTCCACCGCCGACCTCAAGCTCGGCACGCTCGCCGCGCACTACGGGGTGCAGCAGCGGGCGGCGCACGACGCCCACGACGACGCCCTGGTCCTGGCCGGGGTGTTCGCCGGGCTCCTGCGCACCGCCGCGGAGAAGGAGGTGGCGCCGGCGGTGCGCGAGGTCGCGCAGATGGTGGCCCACCCCGACACCGGCTTCCTCGTCTCCCGCGTGTGGGCCGACGCCCTGTCCGCGCCGCGGCGCTGGCGTCCGGCCGGGCGACTGCGCCGCGGCGGAGCGCTCGTGCAGGGTATGGAGGTCGTCTTTACACCCGACGTCGACCGCGACCCGGACGAGATCGTGGGCCTCGTCGTCGACAAGGGGCTCTACGTGGCCGACCGCATCTCCTCCCGCACCTCCCTGGCTGTGTGCGACGCGCCGAACGCCGTGCGCGGCCGCGCGGCCTTCGCCCGCAAAAAGGGCCTCGAGCTGGTGCCGTTCGCGCAGCTCGAGGAGCTGCTCGCCGACGTGCGGCCGGGCCGGCCCGTGGGCGGGGCGGCGCCGGTGGACGAGGCGCAGGGGGCGCTGTTCTGAGCATGAGGGGTTACCTCGGGCTGCGGATCAGGTCACAGATCGCGGTCTTCATCTCCGTCCTCACCCTCGCCGCGCTGCTTTCCCAGATCGACGAGATCCGGCTGCAGAACGGGACCGGGCCAGGCGGCTGGTGGCTCGACGGGCTCGCGTCGGCACTCGGCGGCGTCGCGGCCGCCACGGTGCTCGGCGCCCTCCTGCGCCGGCAGCGCGCCGCGGTGGCGGGTGCCGCACTCCAGCTCGGGCTGTTCGCGCTCCTCGTGGCGACCTGGCCACTCGCGTGGGACGGCACCCCGCACGAGGCCGCGATGCTGTGGTTCGTGGCGTTCGGGGGCGGGACGCTGCTCCTGCTCCCGACGTTCCTCCGCGGTGTGCCGCTGTGGGCGGCGTTCATCGTGCTGCACGGCGGCAGCCTCGTCGAGAACGCCGTCTCCTCCCCGCACGGTATCGCCGCCGCCAGGCTGACCGACGTCGCCTTCGGCCTGGTCTACATGGCGGTGTTCGTCCTGCTCGAGCAGACCGTGGTGGCGGTCGCGGACCGGGTCGACGCCGATGCCGCGCGGGAGGCGGGACCGCGTGCCGAGAAGGCCGCGGAGCGAGCGCGCGCCGCGCAGGCCGCGCTGCTGGACGGAGTGATCCATGACCGCGTGCTCGGCGTACTCGGGGCCGTCGACCGGCTCGGACCGTCCGCCGCGACGCGACGCGCGGCCCGCCGGGCGCTGACCGTCCTCCGGGCCCTGTCGGGAGGGGCGGGGACCCCGCGGCCCGTCACGGAGGCCGAACTCGTGGACAGGCTGCTCGACGCGGCCCGGGACGCCGGCGCGTTCGTGGAGCCGCCGACCGAGGTCGACGACGACGCCCGCAGGCGCGCCCATCCGGGCGGTGTGGGGTCCGAGCTGGTCGACGCGGCCACCGAGGTGCTCGCCAACGCGCGCGCCCACGGCGGTCCGGCGGTGACCGTCGGGATCACGGCCCACCCGGAGCGCGGGGTCGAGGTGACGGTGCGCGACGACGGTCCCGGCTTCGACGTGGGGGCGGCGATGGCCCGGGGAGGGGGACTGCGGGTGAGCGTCGTGGGCCGCGTCGAGGCCGTGGGAGGGACGGCGGTGGTCCACTCCGACGCGGGCGCCGGAACCCGCATCACCCTGGCGCTCCCTCCCGGGGCGGCGCCCAGGCAGGAGGCTCGGCCGGACGGTCGCCGTCGTGGACTGTTCGGGGTCGCGCCGCTCGACGCCCGCCTCCGGCGCCTGCTGGGGGTGCTCTTCGCGTGCGTGCTCACCGTGGACGCCGTCTCCGCCCTGCTCGTGGGGGAGCGTGCGCCGGGCGCCCTCGTCGCACAGGTCGGGATCGGGCTGGCGGGCGCGCTGGTCGTGATCCGGGACGCCTGGTCCACCGGCACGGCGTGGGCCCTGGCCGGGGCCACCTCTGCGGTCGCGGCGGCCGGGCTCCTGGTCTCCCCCGAGAGGGGTGGGCCGGAGTTCGTCTACCTCGTCGAGGCGCCGATGTGGGTGCTCGGCGTGCTCCTGCTCCGCGGTTACCGACGCGCGGCCTGGACCGGCGCGGTCGCGGTGTCGGCCGTGTACCTGACGACGCTGCTCGGGCAGGGACTGGAGCCGTCGGAGGCGGTGGGCCGGGTCGTCATCGGGTTGTTCATCGTCGTGGGGGCGCAGGTCTTCGACGTGGTCGTGGTCCCCATCCGCCGGACCGAGGACGAGCTGCGACGACAGGCCGTCGAGGGGAGGGTGGCCGGCGCCGCCGCCACCGCCGCGATCGCCGAGCGGCGGGCCCGCGCCCAGCGGATCCTCGACGGGGTCGGCGACCTGCTGGGGCGCATCGCGTCGGCGGACCACGACGACCGGGCGCTGCGGGACGAGGCGCGGATCGCCGAGGCCGGACTCCGCGACCACCTCCGCGCCCGCGGACTGCTCGACGCCCGGATCGACGCCGCCGTGGGCCGGGCACGACTGCGCGGCGCCCACGTGCAGCTCCTCGACGACTCGGCGGGGTCCCTCGACGACGCGGTCGCGGCCCGGGCCCGGGACCGGCTCGCGGAGGAACTCGACGTCGCCGGGCCGGGAACGCGCATCGTGGCGCGGCTGCAACCCGGAGACTCCCCGACCGTGTTCGGGATCCGGACCCAGCGGCCCGACGGGACCGTGCACCGCACCGCGATCGCCCGAGAGGACCCCGCGGCGGACGGTCCCGAGCGGCCGGCCCTCGGGGGCTGAGCGGCCAGCCCGGGCGGCGTCCGGTCCCCGTGCGCTCCTCCGCCCGGCGCGCGCGTGGAAAGATGGAGCCCGATCCGCGCCCGCCCGCCCGGCCCGCGCCCGCCGACCCCAGGAGGACCGTCGAAGTGCCTGCACCGCAGAACGCCGCCGCCCGCGAGGTGTACGAGAAGGAGCGCGCACACGTCCTCGCGCCGTGGACGGCGTGGGGCGCCCACGATCCGATGGTCGTCACCGCCGCCGAGGGTTGCTACATGACGGACGGCGACGGCAACCGCCTGTTGGACTTCACCTCGCAGCTGGTCAACACCAACATCGGGCACCAGCACCCCGTTGTCGTCAAGGCCATCCAGGACGCCGCGGCCGACCTGTGCACCATCAACCCGGCGCACGCCAACGCCGCCCGCGCCGAGGCCGCCCGGCTCGTCTCGGAGGTCGCACCGGCGGGCATGAACCGCGTCTTCTTTACCAACGCCGGTACCGAAGCCGTCGAGCACGCCATCCGCATGGCCCGCCGCCACACCGGCCGGCACAAGACCCTCTCGGCGTTCCGCAGCTACCACGGCGCCACCACCACCTCGATGAACCTCACCGGCGACACCCGCCGCTGGGCCAACGACCTGGGCAACACCGGGGCCGTCCACTTCCACGCGCCGTTCCTCTACCGCTCGCAGTTCTACGCGGAGAACGACAAGCAGGAGTGCGACCGCGCGCTGGAGCACCTCGACTCGCTCATCGGGCTCGAGGGGCCGGACCACTTCGCGGCGCTCATCATCGAGTCCGTGCCCGGCACCGTCGGCATCATGGTCCCGCCCGCCGATTACCTGCGCGGCGTGCGTGAGATCTGCGACAAGTACGGGATCGTCATGATCTGCGACGAGGTCATGGCAGGTTTCGGCCGCACCGGCGAGTGGCTCGCGCTGGACAATTTCCGCTCCGGCGACGACGACTGGGCGCCGGACCTCATCACCTTCGCCAAGGGCTCCAACTCGGGCTACGTGCCGTTGGGCGGCGTGATCCTCCACGACCGGGTCGCCGCGTCCTTCGAGAAGACCCCCTACACCGGCGGACTCACCTACTCTGGTCACCCGCTCGCCTGCGCCTCCGTGGTGGCGACGATCAACCTCATGCGCGAGGACAAGATCGTCGAGAACGCGAAGATGATCGGCGAGGACGTCATCGGCCCGCGCCTGCGGGAGCTCGCCGAGAAGCACCCGTCGATCGGCGAGGTCCGCGGCCTCGGCGTGTTCTGGGCCGTGGAGATGGTGGCCGACCGCGAGACCCGCGAGCCGCTCGCCCCGTACGGCGGCTCGTCCGAGGCCATGGCCAAGACCTTCGCCGCGGCCAAGTCCGAGGGCGTGCTGCTGTTCATGAACTACAACCGTTTCCACATCGTCCCGCCGTGCATCATCACGCCGGACGAGGCGCGGGCGGGCCTCGACGTGTTCGACCGAGCCCTCGACGTGGCGGATTCGTACGTGGCAGGGTGAGGCCATGTTGAGGCTTCTGCTCGCGCTCGTCGTCAACGCCGTCGCTCTGTGGGCGGCGACGCTCCTCATCCCCGGGATCGCCCTGCGTGAGGCGGCTGTCTCGGCCGACGCCGGCGCCGTGAGTGATCAGGTGAGCGTGCCCACCATCGTGGCGCTGCTCATCGTGGCCGTGGTATTCGCCCTGGTCAACGCCGTGGTCAAGCCGATCGTCCAGCTGCTTTCGCTGCCGTTCACGATCCTCACGCTGGGGCTGTTCCTGCTGGTGGTCAACGCGCTCATGCTCATGCTCACGTCGTGGATCACCGAGCAGCTCGAGCCGTTCGGCGCCGTGTACTCGGTGAGCGGGTTCTGGGCGGCATTCTTCGGCGCGATCGTCGTCGCGCTCGTCAACTGGGTGCTCAGCGCCCTCCTGCCGAACAGCGACCGCGCCCGCGCCTAGAGGCCCCCTTCCCTTCCGCCTACGAAATCGGCGACTCCGCTGCTGGGTCGGCGACCCTCACAGGGGCCGCCGATCCGCTCGCGGAGTCGCCGATTTTCGGGCGGGGCCGACCGTTCGGGGGCCGACCCGCCGCGGGTCAGGAGCCGAAGGGCAGCGCGGCCGAGGAGACGGCGCTCGGGGTCCAGCCGTTCGCGGCTTGGTCGCGGATGAACTGCATCATGCCGTAGAAGGCGTCGCCCGGGCAGGCGGTGCCGCCCCACTGGCGGTGGCCGGAGACGGCCGGCATGCCGCGCGAGGCTCCGCCCTCCGGGTTGCGGTAGTTGATGTGCGACTGCGGGTGGACGCCGATGGCTCCGGAGAGCGTACGCACGCAGTCGATGGTCGCGCCGATGGCGGCGGCGGTCGGGGGGCGGTGCGAGAAGTCGCCCAGCAGGCTGATGCCGATGTTGCCGTTGTTGTAGCCGCCCACGTGGCCGCCCGTGACGACCGGAGGGGCCACACCGGCGACCGGCGGGACCTGGAACACGGGGCCACCGCCGACCGTGCCGCCGCGGCCCTGGTAGATGCGCCCCTCGGGGTCGATGATGAGGTGGTAGCCGACGTCGCCCCAGCCCAGCGTGTTGGCGTGGTAGTTGTAGATCGCCCGCACGCTGGCGGCGCGGTCCGGACCCGGCTGCGTGGCCGTGTGGTGGATGGTGATGCCCTGGGCCGCGAAGAACGTCGGCGACCAGCGATGACCGGCGACGTCCCCCGCGCCCCACGCCGCGCGCGGGATAACGGGGAGGTTGAGCAGACCCGTGCTGCCGAGGCTGTAGTTTCGCGGCGTTCCGCGGCCGTCGTCGAAGGCGGTCGCCTCGGAGCCGGCGGGCGCGTCGACCTCGTAGCTCACGGCGCCGTCCGGCGCGGAGACGAGCTCCGAGGCGGGCAGGCTGCCCGAGTCGGGCGCGGAATCGAGCCCCTCGAGCGGGATCCAGTCGCCCACCGAGCCGTCGGGGAAGCCGAAGCGGATGCGGCCGAGCATCTCCTCCGGGCTGGGGAAGGTCACACCCACGTAGCCGAGCGGTCCGGACGGCTGGATCATGCCGCTGCCCGTGGGGACCGCCTGCATGAGGTCCTGGACCACGCCGAGCGAGCCCGTGTCGAAGGGGAGGGCGCCGGCGAGCGGCGCACGGACCGAGGAGGCGACGGCGGCACCGAGGCCGACGGACGCGGCGGTGAGGAACCCACGGCGGGAAACGGACATAGAGAGCACTCCAGACAGGACTTCGGCAGATCTCGCGGCACGGACGCCCGGCATATCGGCGGGACCGGCCGTCACATTACGCGTCTGTCGTTACAAAATCGAGATATTCGTTACCGGAGTGATACCTGGTTTGCATGTGACTGATGGGGTGATTTTTGACGACCAGGTACGCGGTGTCGGAGGGATCCTGCGCCGTTGCGGCGAGCCCGCCGAGCGTCGTTTCGAGCCGACCCCAACAACAGTGCGGCCGCATCCGGGGATCTCCCCGGGCGCGGCCGCACTCGTCACAGGCGGGGAAGCACGAGCGCCCCGTCAGGGGGCCCAGGTGCGGGCGCCCTCGGTGCTGCCGGTGGCCTCCACGCCCTCGGCCTCGTCGGCGTAGGCGCGGTTGATCGCGGAGACCACGGCCCGCAGCGACGCGGTCGTGATCGAGCCGGCGCGGCCGACGCCCCAGAAGACGCGGTTGCCGACCTGGCACTCGACGTAGGCGGCGGCGGTGGCGTCGTCGCCGGCGGTCATCGCGTGTTCGCTGTAGTCGAGGATGCGCACCTCGTCGTCGAACAGTTCGTTGAGGGCGGCGACGAATGCGGCCAGCGGGCCGTTGCCGGACCCGGTGAGTTCGGTGGTCTTGCCCTTCCACTTGACCACGGCGTCGATCGTGTCCGCGCCGTCATCGGTCTCGGCCGGGTCCAGCTGCTGGGAGATGCGCTCCATGGGAGACACCCGGTCCAGGTACTCCAGCGAGAAGATGTCCCACATCTGCTTGGGCGTGACCTCGCCGCCCTCGGAGTCGGTGACGTTCTGGACGATCTGCGAGAACTCCATCTGCAGGCGCCGCGGCAGCTGCAGGCCGTAGTCGCTCTTCATGATGTAGGCGACGCCGCCCTTGCCGGACTGCGAGTTGACGCGGATGACGGCCTCGTAGGTGCGGCCCTCGTCCTTGGGGTCGATGGGCAGGTACGGAACCTCCCACGTGATGTCGGAGACGTTCTCGCCGCGCGCGTCGGCCTCGGCCTGCAGCGCGTCGAAGCCCTTGTTGATGGCGTCCTGATGCGAGCCGGAGAAGGCGGTAAAGACCAGGTCGCCGCCGTACGGGTGCCGCTCGGGCACGGTGAGCTGGTTGGCGTACTCGACGGTCCGGCGGATCTCGTCCATGTCGGAGAAGTTGATCTGCGGGTCGACACCGCGTGTGAGCAGGTTCATGCCCAGCGTCACCAGGCACACGTTGCCCGTGCGCTCGCCGTTGCCGAACAGGCAGCCCTCGATGCGGTCGGCGCCGGCCTGGAAGGCGAGCTCGGCGGCGGCCACGCCGGTGCCGCGGTCGTTGTGCGGGTGCAGCGAGAGGATGGTGGCCTCGCGGTGCGCCAGGTTGCGGTGCATCCACTCGATCTGGTCGGCGTACACGTTGGGCGTGGCCATCTCGACCGTGGCGGGCAGGTTGATGATGATCGGGTTCTCCGGGGTGGCACCCACGACCTCGGTCACGGCGTCGCACACCTCCTTGGAGAACGCGAGCTCGGTGCCGGTGAAGGACTCGGGCGAGTACTCCCAGCGCCACGTGGTGTCCGGGTAGTCCTTCGCGATGCGCGTGACCAGCTCGGCGGCGTCGGTCGCGATCTGCTTGATGGCGTCGCGGTCCTTCCGGAACACCACCTTGCGCTGCAGGATCGAGGTGGAGTTGTAGAAGTGCACGATCACGTTGCGCGCGCCCTCGCAGGCCTCGAACGTGCGGCGGATGAGGTCCTCGCGGCACTGGACCAGCACCTGGATGGTGACGTCCTCGGGGATCGCGTCGTCCTCGATGATCTCGCGGACGAAGTCGTAGTCCGTCTGTGAGGCGGACGGGAAGCCGACCTCGATCTCCTTGTAGCCCATGCGGACGAGCAGCTCGAACATGCGGCGCTTGCGGGCCGGGCTCATGGGGTCGATGAGCGCCTGGTTGCCGTCGCGCAGGTCCACGGCGCACCACTGGGGCGCGTGGGAGATCACGGTGTCGGGCCACGTGCGGTCGGGCAGCGAGACGTCCTCGACCTCCTCGGCGAAGGGGCGGTAGCGGTGCACCGGCATGGAGGAGCCGCGCTGCTTGTTCCACGACGGCTGGCCGGGGCGGCCCGGCTTGGAGGGGGGAGTGATGGTCGACGACGACGAGACGAACGCGTCAGCGGGAGTCATATCTGGGGCTCTACTTCCTAGGCGATCTACGAGACCGGACCGGCGCGACGAGATCCCGCGACGGGGAGCCGGTCCGCTCTAGCGGGCCCCGCCGCGGCATCCAAGAAGGAGCACGCGCTGCATGGGGCCCACGATACACGGGTCGCCCAACGGGCGCGGAATCCGTGCTCACGGGACGGGAATGAAGAACGTCGTGGCCCCGGAGGTCACCGCGTCCGGCGGCGAGAGCGGCGAGGTGGCCGGGATGGCCTCCCCGTGGTCGAGCGAGCCCCACACGCGGTTGCAGCCGGCCTCCTCGGCGACCTCCACGGCCTTGTCGATGAGCCGGTGGGCTATTCCCTGGCCGCGGGAGCCCTCGCGGACGCGGATGCCGTAGACGAACAGGTCGGGGCTCTCGCCGAGGTGGCCGGTCTCCACGGCGACGAGCATGCCCACCGGAGAGCCCTCGCCGAGTGCCAGGAGGAGCAGGTTGGACCCGCGGTCGAGGAAGTCCTGGGTCCACTCCGGGGTCGGGGGAGTGGTGAAGAGGTCGGAGGCGGACAGCACGAGGTCAACGTCGGTGCGCGAGGCCCGACGGACCACGACGTCCTGCGAGTCCATCTGCCCAGTGTGGCAAAACCCGCGCGGATAGGCACGGATCGAGCGGCTTTGTGACCGTCATGCGCGCCGGGGTGGCCTGGTCGTCACCTCGCCGCTTCGTCACTCCGGCTGGGCCGCTTCGGTCCCACCTCCTTGCGGGAGAGCAGGACGGTGGCTACGGCCATCACCACCACGGTCAGGGCCAGGATGAGCAGCTGCGCGCCGTCCACGGCGAAGCGCTCGTCGAGAACCGCGAAGCCGAGTAGCAGCGCCACGACGGGCGTGGTGACGGTGGACGCCGGCACGGCCTGGTGGACGGCGCCCGCCGAGAACGACATCTGCTGCAGCGTGAGTGCCACGACCGCGGACCCGACGAGCCCGTACAGCTCGCCGGTGGTCACCACCTCGGCCACGCCGCCCAGGGCGAAGCGGTCGGCGACGCCCTTGATGAACAGCGCCACGTAGGCGAACGCCGTTCCGCCGGCCACGCCGAGCAGCAGGGCGCGGTCGCCGCGGACCCGGTAGTAGGCGACCCGCACCACCGCGCCGATCGCCACCGCGCCCACGCCGCACGCGATCACCCACTCGTGCCACGGCGGGTGCATCTCGCCCCCCGTGGGGCGGCCGTGCACCACGAGGATCGCCACGCAGCCGGCGAGCACGTGCCCCCAGAAGAGCTCGGTCTTGGTCACGCGGCGCCCCGTGAACCACGCACCCAGCGGGAGCGCAAACGTGAGAGAGAGCACGGTGAGCGTCTGCACCAGGATGAGCGAACCGAACGCCAGCGCCGCGCCCTGGAACGCGAATCCGGCCGCGCTGATCCCCATCCCGGTCCACCAGTACGTGCTGGTGAGCACGCCGAAGCGCCCGCCGTGGCCGAGGTCCCGTCGCTCGGCCGGACGGTGCCGCAGAACGGTGCCGAAGGCCTGGCTGAGAGCAGAGGCGAGGGCGAGCACTACGGCGAGCCAGCTTTCCGTCATCACTACCGAGTAAACACTGACCGGTAAAGTCGGCCGCATGAGGCCGATCAACACCGGAAGGGTGTGACCGCGTGGCACTGGTAGTGCAGAAGTACGGCGGCTCCTCCGTGGAGTCCGCAGAACGTATCCGCCGGGTGGCGGAACGGATCGTGGAGACCAAGAAGGCCGGCAACGACGTGGTGGTGGTGGCCTCCGCGATGGGCGATACCACCGACGAGTTGCTCGACCTGGCCGACCAGGTGTGCCCGTCCCCGCCGCAACGTGAGATGGACATGTTGCTCACCTCGGGCGAGCGGATCTCCAACGCGTTGCTCGCCATGGCGATCAGCTCGTTCGGCATGGAGGCCTACTCCTTCACCGGCTCGCAGGCCGGGATCATCACCACGACCCGGCACGGCAACAGCCGGATCATCGACATCACGCCGGGCCGCGTCCGCGAGGCGCTCGACCAGGGCAAGATCGCGCTGGTCGCCGGCTTCCAGGGCGTCTCGCGCGAGACCCGCGACGTCACCACCCTGGGTCGCGGCGGCTCCGACACCACCGCCGTGGCCATGGCCTCGGCCCTGGGCGCCGACGTGTGCGAGATCTACTCCGACGTCGACGGCGTCTACACGGCCGACCCCCGGATCGTGAAGAACGCCCGCAAGCTCGACACCATCTCGTTCGAGGAGATGCTCGAGATGGCGGCCGTCGGCTCCAAGATCCTCAACCTGCGGAGCGTGGAGTTCGCGCGCCGCTACAACGTCCCGCTCCGGGTCCGCTCGTCGTATTCGCACAACCCCGGCACCCTCGTGGCCGGCAACTTGGAGGGCATCCCCGTGGAAGACGCAGTCCTGACCGGAGTCGTGAGCGACAGCTCCGAGGCCAAGATCACCGTCGTGGGCATCGCCGACCAGCCGGGCTACGCGGCCAAGGTCTTCCGGGCCGTGGCCGACGCGGAGGTCAACATCGACATGGTCCTGCAGAACGTCTCCAAGGCGGAGGGCAAGACCGACATCACGTTCACCTGCCCCCGGGAGGTCGGGCGCAAGGCCGTCGAGGTGCTTACCGGCATGAAGGGCGACCTGGGTATCGACCAGGTCCTCTATGACGACAACGTGGGCAAGGTCTCCCTCGTGGGCGCCGGCATGAAGTCCCACCCGGGCGTCACCGCCACGTTCTGCGAGTCGCTCGCCGACGCCGGGATCAACATCGAGCTCATCTCCACCTCCGAGATCCGCATCTCCGCGCTCGTGCGCGAGGACGAGCTGGCCGACTGCGTCAAGGCCCTTCACGACGCCTTCGACCTGGGTGGCGAGGAGGAGGCCACGGTCTACGCCGGCACCGGCCGCTGACCCCTCCCCGGCCCCCGGGCCGGATCAGGGTGCGGTGGGCTCGACGCGGGCGACGTAGCCGGCCAGGGGGGTGACGACGAGGCGGACCGTCGCGCCCCGCCGGAGCTGTCGCCGGGCACGCGCGCTGCGGACCGTCCACTGGTGCACGCCGTCCGCGGTGTCGAGCACCACCTCGGTGCGGGGCCGACGCTTGTCGATGTTCTGGGGGTTGCGGGTGAAGATCGCGTGCTGGAGGGCGTTGGGTAGGAAGTCGAGAGCCTGACGGTCGTCCAAGCTCAGGACCGTGCCGGTGACGGTCGTCCGCGGCACGAGGTCGATCGCTCCCACGACCATCCGTGCGACGCCGAGGAGGCCCGTGGCCACCGCGCCGATGACGAGGAGCAGCGCGACGGCGCGGAGACTCTCGAGCTCGCCGGCGCCCGCGGTGACCTCGTCCGCGCCCCGCAGGCGCAGCCCCACCACCACGACGAACACCGAGACGGCGGTCTGGATCGCCCCGCGCAGGAGCAGCCCGTGTGGTGAGTGGCCCGACCACGGCCGGAGCGAGATCCCGAGTCTGCGCGACCAGTCGTTGGCGCCGTGTACCAATCCCTGACCCGACGGCGAGGCGACCATTCCTGCTCTCCTTTGCTCACGCGGTATGGGCCCACCATAGGCAGATCCTGAGAAAATGGGCGCCCCGCGGTGATTCGACACCGTAACGAGACATGATGAACAGCGAATAGTGTGTTGGTCTGTGGTGAAGAATTCCGATATCTGACTACTCCGGCGGTGGCGCCGGGAGAATCGAGACGATCATGCGTGCACGACTCGTGCGGGCCGGGGCGGTGGTGTGGGCGGGACTCCTCGTGACGGCCGGTGCAGCCTGCGGCTCCGGAGGAGACGCGCCGGACGCGGACCCCGCGACGGAACCTCCCGTCCTGGAGCAGACCTCGCCGTCGAGCGACTCCGGCGACTATGCCTTCGGCACCGACCGTGACCAGCTCGCCGAGGCCGTCGAGGGGGCCTTCTCCACGCAGAACGGCACCGCGCGGTGGGAGGGCGACACCCTTGTCCTGTCGGTGGACGGGGACGCCGGTGGGCCGATCGCCGGGTTCACCGAGTGCCGGGTGCTCGACGGGCTGCTGCAGAAGGGCGACGCGAAGGTCGTCGAGTTCCCTAACGGTCGCGTGGACTGCGCGGAGGCGCTGTCGACGGGGTGAGGTCTGATCGGCGCCATGGGGTCGGGGCGTCGCGGCCTATCTGCGGTTATGTGTTAGCAACACTCTTTTCCACGGGGATGGAGGAGGGGTGGCTGGGCTGGTTGCCCATCCGGTGGGTGAGCCTGTCGAGGGCGGCGGCAGCGGGATCGTCGGGCAGGTCCATCGAGTAGTAGAGCCGGCCCCAGATGCGCGCCCGGAGCGGGGCGACGGCGTCGAGTGTCCGGTAGACGCCGCGCCGGGCGAGCGTGCGGACTGGGCCGGACTGCGCGAAGGCGAACTCCTGGCCCGGTGACCGTGCTGCGTTACGCCCCGCGGGCGCCGGGCCATGCTCAGCGCCGCCGCGATACCTCAGCGGCCAGGGCCTCGTTCATCCGGTCGAACATAGGGAGAGTCGTCTCGCGGATCGAGCCGATCATCGGTGGCACCGCGATTCCGGAGAACCGTTCCTCCTGGTGCAGGACCACCCGGCCGTCGCCGGCGGGCTCGATGGTGAACCAGTGCTCGCCGTCGAAGATCCCCGGCAGCATCACCGAACCCTTCCACCGCAGCTCCCGACCGGGCTCCACGGTGAGGACCGTCGGCGTGAAGGTCATGCTCCCGCCGTTGGTGTCGATCAGTTCGTTGGTCAACGTCCCGCCCTCGACCAGGTCGCCGGCGGAGGAGACGATGAAGGGATTCCACCGCGGGTACGATTCCCGGTCGGCCAGAACGGCCCACACCTCGTCAGCAGTGCCCTCGATCGCCAGGGCCGAGCTCATCTCGTAGTCGCGGGACACCGCCCAGATCGAGTACGCGACGGCCGGAAGCAGCACCGCCGTGGCGGCGATGGCGGTGTAGCGCAGGATCGGGCGTCGGCGTCTGGCTGCCTTGGCCATGGTCGTGTCTCCCTCGGGTGTCGGTGCCGCCGGGCGGCGACGCGCCCCACGGTAACCGTGCGGACTCACCGCCGTCTTGCCGCCCACTTTCGGATGGCTAAACGCGCACTCGGGTGGCACTGTCCCGACGCTTTCAGCGCGCTTCTCAGCGCCCTTTCCCTCGCTCTGCTCCGGCTCAGTGATTCCGCGCGCGGACTTTAGCGCCGGATAAGCGCCTCGCCGTTTGTGGGAAAGGGGTTCTGTGGTTCCGTCGAAAGGGTTCCGGCAGTGGTCGAAAAGCTGCGGAAAAGGCGAGCGGAATAACGTCATCGACGGCTTCGGACAGCCGTCCCGGAATGGGATCGGCAATGTGATCGGAAATCAGGTCGGAGAACGGAGAAGGCGCATGGGCACGGACGTGGATTCGGTGACGCACCCGGTTCCCGGGGCGGGAACGCCACCGGATCTCCTCGGCCGGTGGTGGGAGCTCGTCGACGCCGCACCGGCCGTTGACTCGGTGCGCTACCTCGACGACAGGGGCGCGGAATTGGTGGAGCAGCGGCGGTCGCGCGGAGAGCTCGCAGACCTGAGTTGGACCTCCTTAGTGCCCCGCTGGCAGGGCGGCGATGATCGCGGCGCTGGTGTCGTCGAGGGGTGTGC